>JAJKIL010000368.1 GCA_021154515.1 Niastella sp.
ACCCTCAGCGGAACAGGCGCCGAAGTTTCCCGTACTACGGTACTTACAGGGCCAACCCGTAAGCTGGGGATGAACTCAGATTTTACTCCCTTCGACCAAATAGTGCTTGACCCCGAATTAGCCGCCAATGCACCGGTTAACCAGCGTTTTTATACCGGGATGGATTGCTACATCCATTGCATTGAAAGCCTGCAGGGAACCTTCCTCAACGAATTCAGTAAATCATATGGCGAAAAAGCCCTGGAATTGTGCCGGGAAGTTTTCGTAAACAAGAACCATTGGGATGCTGAAAGTGATGATAAACTGATGATGGCTTCCTATGCCGGCGGTATGAGTATCGCGTATTCACAGGTTGGCGTTGCACATGCGGTGAGCTATGGCCTAAGCTACCTGCTGGGCACCAAACATGGCATTGGCAATTGCATTGTGATGAACCACCTGGAACCCTATTATCCCGAAGGCGTTGCTGAATTTAAAAGAATGGTTGAGAAAAATAACATCGATATCCCCGTAGGTATTTGCAAGGGCTTAACCGATGAGCAGTTCGATACCATGATCAATGTATCACTGGGCATGAAACCCCTGTGGGAAAATGCGCTTGGGAAAGACTGGGAAAAAATTATGACCCGTGAGAAACTGCGGGCCTTATACGAAAAGTTGTAATTAATAGTATTACCTCATATTTATCAGGTGGGTCATGCTTTCAGCATGGCTCACCTTTTTTTGGTGCCAGGGTGAGCTATCAGCAGCTGGCGGACGACCCACCTGTTTAGCGTTCATCATAATTTATTATACAGCAACGCTGCCATTGCGTAAATTCACCTGCAAAAACCTGTTATATGAAAAAAATCCTTTTCGGACTAAGTCTGTTCGCAGCTGCCTCTTCATTTGCCCAGGACAAATTCTCACCTGCAATTAAACAAGGCACCAAACTTAACTTCTCTGCTATGGTGAACGGGCAAACCTTTCCCTGTGTATTTTCATTAGATTCATTAACGGCTGCCTATGTTAAAGTAGGGTGGAGTGTTGAAGGCTTTGGCAGCGGCGGCTGGGTTATGAAAAGCAAATCGCTTGAAAGCGGCAACCGTGGTTTCTGGGGCCAGCCCAATCCCGGTACAGTGGAAGATATGGCCGATGACCAGGTGGTAATGCTGTTCTCAAAAGCCCAGTGGGATATGTTGCAAAAAGACAAAAAGATCAACTTCGATCAGCAGACCTATACCGTAAAAACGCCCACCGAGCAACAAGAATTCAAAATTTCTGGCAAGACTGTTGATGCGTATTACCTGGAGAGCTCAAATGGTTCAACCCATCTCTGGATCCTGAACAATGCAGCTACCCCCTTATTATTAAAAATTGAAGGAAACACCCTGGGCGCCGACCTAACCTTAAATTCGGTAGAATAGGTATAATTGACCGTTTGGGCGGTTTTTATACAATGGCTTTATTAACCATGCGTTATCTAACTGCAGGAAATGATTTTTCGGATTTTTAAGCCATTTTTGTAATATGAGCATGAACCCTCAGAAATACCTGCGTTACTTAATGTTGCCCTCTTTGTTCGGTACCGCCCGAACCAAGGAAATATTGCAGGTTAATCCCACCGTTCTGCCGCAACGCGAAGAGGCGAATGAAGTAAAGATCTTCGTATACGAATACGATGCCCATTCTGTACATGAATATGGCATAGAAAGCGTGGGAGACTGTCTGCATTGCAAGGAAGGCAGGTACATCAGCTGGATCAACATCGACGGACTTCGCAAACACGATGTGGAAACCATTTGTAACGATTATGGTATTCACCCGCTGGTTATTGAAGATATTCTCAGCATTAATCAACGCCCCAAGTTCGATGAGGTAGACGGCATTTTATTTTGCCTGCTGAATATGTTATACTTCAACGAACAGAAAAAATCAATTGAAACAGAACAGATCAGTATAATACTGGGTCCTAAATACGTGCTTTCTTTCCAGGAAGATTCCGAGCGGGATGTATTCAATCCTCTTCGGCACAGGCTCAAGATCAACAACGCCAAGATCAGGCAACGCGGGGCAGACTACCTGTGTTACTCGCTGCTGGATATGATCGTTGATAATTACTTCATCGTAATGGAAAAAGTGAGCGAGCAGATAGAGATCGTGGAAGAAGAAGTGATCCGCAATGCCAATACCCGCTCACTGGCCCGTATTAACCAGCTGCGTAAGGAACTGATCGTGCTGAAAAGGAACTTTGCACCAGTGCGTGATCTGCTGAATGGCATCATCCGCAGTGAAAGTGATCTGCTCGATGAGGCTACTACCAAATATTTTAAAGACGTTTATGATCACATTATACAGGCCTATGATCTCAGCGAAAACTATCGCGATATAATAGCCAGTATGCAGGATCTGTATATAAACAATGTGAACCTGAGGATGAACGAAGTAATGAAGGTAATGGCCATCGTTACCTGTTTACTGGCTCCTGCAACCGTTATCGGCGGCATCTTTGGTATGAACTTCGAGACTATCCCCTACATCCATAACCGCTGGGGATTTTTTCTGGCAGTAGGCGCCATGCTGCTTATTCCCCTCTGGATGATCCGCGCTTTCAGGAAAAGAGGGTGGTTTTAATGGTTTGATTGTTTGCTGGTGCTAATTCCCGAACTTTATAAGGAACCAAACATTTATTGCCATGCCCTCAAATCGCCGTCATTTTTTAAAACAACTGGGTGGATTGGCAGCCGGCTTTGGCGCCGCTTCCACCGGATTATCTTTTATCAATCCTTCCAATACCCCTGAACCAGGCATAGCGCCCCCTCCCCTGTTTTTTACCATTTCCCTGGCCCAATGGTCGTTGCATAAAAAGTTATTTGCAAAGGAAATGGATAACCTCGATTTTCCTGCCATGGCCAAAAACACCTATGGCATCAGCGTGGTAGAATATGTGAACCAGTTTTTCAAGGATAAGGCAAAGGATGAAAAATACCTGGCTGAGTTGTTGAAACGCTGTAATGATAATGGGGTTAAAAATCATCTGATCATGTGCGATGGCGAAGGCGAAATGGGTTCATCGGATGCCAAGGTAAGAAACGAGGCAGTGGAGAACCATTATAAATGGGTAGATGCCGCCAAGTACCTGGGTTGTGCCACCATCAGGGTAAACGCCTTCGGACAGGGCAGTGCGGAAGAAGTGCAGAAATCAGCCGCTGAGTCGCTGAGTAAGCTGGGCGAATATGCCGCCAAAACCGGCATTAATGTAATAGTAGAAAACCACGGTGGTTATACCTCCAATGGTGAATGGCTGGCTGGGGTAATGAAAAAAGTAGGCCGCAAAAACGTAGGCACGCTGCCCGATTTTGGAAACTTCTGCATCAAACGCGAAGGCGGCGCTCAATGGGGCACTAAATGCATTGAGGAATATGACAGGTATAAAGGGGTAGGTGAAATGATGCCTTATGCCAAAGGCGTAAGCGCTAAAACCCATGATTTTGATGAACAGGGTAATTGCATTGAAACCGATTATTTGAAAATGCTGAAAGTAGTAAGAGCAGCCGGGTTCAAAGGTTATATGGGCATCGAATATGAAGGCGATAAATTAAGTGAAGATGAAGGCATTAAAAAAACAAAGGCCCTGCTCGAACGAGTGGGCGCAATGATTAAATGAATCTTTTAGGGTGGGTCACCTTTTAAAGGTGACTCACCCTGTTAGAAATCCCTAATAACTTGTTTCGTCCAGTTTCACTTTCCCTTTAAAGGTCCAGAATACAAATGAGGTATAGGTACCCACCAGTGGTGTTCCTATCAATGCAATGATCAATAATATCTTCATGGTCTTTGGCGATGCCGCTGCATTATGCACCGTTATACTATTTTGCGGATTTCCCCTTGAATACAATAAATAAGGAAACACTTCCAGCGCCACCATTATCAACAATAAAGCAATAGTTGCAGAAGAAAATATAAACGCATAGCGGTAATTACCCTTTTTCAACAACCGCGGAATATTGGCAATGGCCAACACCATCAATATGGGTACAATAAAAGAAGAAGGATGCTCTCTGAAAAAATCACTGAGGTGCGGCACATACAATAAGGTGTACAATGTAGTGATCACAAAACTCAACACAAAAAAGATGATGAACTGTCGGGCCAATAAATACAGTTTGGTATACAACCGGCTCTCGGTTTTCATGGTGAGGTAAATAGCGCCGTGCATCATAAACAAAGCCAGCGTAGTAATGGCCACCATAATTGAAAAGAAATTAAAGAACGATAACCAGTCGCCCGCAAATTCTTTATGTTCATTCAATGAAATACCATACGCTACATTCCCCAGCATTAAGCCGAGTGATAAAGAGATAATGATAGAAGCCACGCAATACACAATGTCCCAGGTTTTGCGCCATAACTTCCCGGGTTCTTTACTTCTGAATTCTATGGCAACGCCTCTAAAGATCAATCCCACCAGGAACACCATAAACGGAACATAAAAAGCAGAGAAGATAGCCGCATACGCTACGGGGAAACCGGCAAACAAGGCGCCGCCGCCAATTACCAGCCATACTTCGTTTCCATCCCACACCGGACCGATTGCATTCAGCGCAATTCGCCGGCTTTGTTCTTTTGTTAAAAACAGGTGTAATGAACCAGCGCCCAAATCGAATCCATCCAGAATCGCATACCCACTGATCACAGCGCCAAAAACTAAAAACCACCAAACGTTATAATCGAATCCTAAGAAAGTTTCCATGTTAAAAAATTGTAGTGAGTAGTTTGGTTAGTGGGCTGCAATCGCGCCTTTTCCAGTGTGATCTAATATAGGGTTATCACGTTTGCTACCTTCTTCAATATCTTCCTTGGTACCATAATCAACGGGGCCGTGTACAATTTTCTTATTTAATAAATACAGGAACAGCACAAATAACAACAGGTACACTACCGCGAACATAACCAGGGAGAACACTATCTGGTTGGCTGTAACAGTTTTCGACAGGGCATCAGAAGTTTTCAACAAACCATATACCACCCATGGCTGTCGGCCCATTTCAGCGGCAAACCAGCCGGTTTGATTGGCTATCTGTGGTCCCAGCACTGCCCACACGAATATCCACATCAACCAACGTTTTTCGAACAGTTTATTCCTGAAACTCAACCACGATGCATACAGCGTTAAGGCGATCATAAACATACCCAGCCCCACCATAATATGGTAGAACTGGAAAATAGTATTTACCTGTGTAGGTCTTTCTTCCGGTTTAAAAGCATTCAATCCTTTAACCGGTTTTTTAAAATCAAATTGGGTGAGAAAAGATAAACCGCCGGGGATCCTGATCCCGGTTACTTTTTGATTCTTTTGATCTACATAGCCCAGTAAAAACATATCGGCCACCGCCATTGAATCGTAATGCCCTTCGAGTGCAGCGAGTTTTGCCGGCTGATGTTTATACACCACATCAGCACTGCTATGCCCCGCTACCAATTGCAACAGGGAAAAAACAGTAGCAGCTACCAGGGCTATTTTAAAAGATCGTTTTGCAATGTCGAGGTGTTTACCTTTTAAAATATACCAGGCGTTCACACTCAGTACTAAAAATATCCCGGCCAGGAAGGCGGCTATCCAAACATGCATCAGTCGTTGTACGCTCGAAGGGTTGAAGACCATGGCCCAGAAATCGGTGATCTCGGCGCGGGCTTCCATGCCAGTACCTACAATATGAAAACCGGCGGGCGTTTGTTGCCAGGAGTTGGCTACCACAATCCAGATGGCGGAGAACATGGAACCCAGGAAGACCATGACAGTGGAGAAGAAGTGCACGCGCGAGCTAACCCGGTTCCAGCCAAAAATGAGTATTCCCAAAAAGCCAGATTCCAACGCAAATGCAAAGATACCTTCCGCTGCCAGGGCGCTTCCGAAAATATCGCCCACGTATTTTGAGTAGGTGGCCCAGTTGGTACCAAACTCAAACTCCATTATAATACCGGTTGCTACGCCTATACCAAAGATCAGGGCGAAGATCTTTATCCAGAAACGGGTGATCTGCTCATACATTTTATTGCCCGTTTTCAAATACAAGCCTTCAAACACAACTAACAACAAACCAAGACCGATACTTAAAGGCGGGTAGATGTAGTGAAAGGCAATAGTGAATGCAAATTGGATGCGTGCTAATATTTCAACGTCCATGGTCGGGCAGTTTTAGTTCTTAGTTCTATGTAAATGCGCTACAATTTGGACTTAGCAATCGTATTAATCATTCCTCCTCCCCCAACCGGGGGAGGCCGGGAGGGGGC
Source organism: Niastella sp. (assembly GCA_021154515.1). GTDB lineage: Bacteria > Bacteroidota > Bacteroidia > Chitinophagales > Chitinophagaceae > Niastella. The sequence goes on from JAJKIL010000368.1 coordinate 6,274, forward strand.
CAAAAAAAAAAGCCGACGCTATGGCATCGGCTTCGTTAGTTATTTCTTTTTAAAGATAGGCACTGTGCTGCAAGGTTCGCCATACATTATGCTTTTAGCTACCGGCATCAACTTTTTTGTTATGGCCAGGTAGGCAAACTCTCCTATGGGTAT
>JAJKIL010000369.1 GCA_021154515.1 Niastella sp.
GAAGCAGAATTCAAATGGTGGCTCGACCTGTTTGGCGAAGATTATTTCATAGAAATACAACGCCACAACCTCAAGGAACAGGAGATCATCAACCAAACGCTGTTGAAGTTTTCCAAAAAGTATAATGTACCTGTTATTGCCACCAACGACAGCCATTATACCGATCAGGACGACTACAACGCCCACGACATCCTTCTGTGTATAAACACCGGTGAAAAGAAAAGCACGCCGGGTTTCGATGATTTTGTAAACGACGATACCAACATAAAAGACCGTCGCTTCAAATTTCCCAACGACCAGTTTTATTTCAAGACCCAGGAGGAAATGAAGAAGCTGTTCAGCGATATTCCCGAATCAATCGATAACACCAATATCATCGTTGACCGGGTGGAAGTGCTGAACCTGAAAAAGGATATTTTATTGCCGGCCTTTCCCCTGCCCAAAGAGTTTCAGGTCACTGATGACAGCAATCTGAATCAGTGGGAATTTCTGAAACACCTTACATACGAAGGCGCCAAAGAACGTTATGGCGATATCACCCCCGAGGTGCAGGAACGGCTCGACTTTGAGCTGTTCACCATCAAAACCATGGGATTTGCCGGTTACTTCCTTATTGTAAGTGATTTCATTAAAGCCGGTCGCGAACGCGGCGTATTCATTGGCCCGGGCCGTGGCTCGGCGGCGGGTAGCGCCGTGGCCTATTGCATTGGCATTACCAATATAGATCCCATTAAATACAACCTGCTGTTTGAGCGCTTTTTGAACCCCGACCGTAAGTCGATGCCGGATATTGATACGGACTTCGACGATGAAGGCCGGCAAAAAGTGATCGATTATGTAGTGGAGAAATATGGTAAAAGCCAGGTAGCCCAGATCGTTACCTATGGCACCATGGCCGCCAAAAGTAGTATTAAGGACGTAGCGCGTGTGCTCGATCTGCCGCTGGTTGAATCGAACGCCATTGCCAAGATGGTACCGGAAAAGCCGGGTATTGAACTCGGCAGGGTATTACATGCACCCTTAACGGCAAAAGAGGGGGAGAAATCGCTGGAAGAAAAAGAAGGCATTGGTCCCGATGAAATGGAAATCATTAAAAAGTTACGCGAAATATACAATGGACAGGGCCTTACCGCCACCGTGCTGCACGAAGCAGAGCGCCTGGAAGGCTCCGTTCGTAACACCGGTATCCACGCCGCAGGGATCATCATTGCCCCTTGCGATCTGACCGATCTGATCCCTGTGTCAACCGCCAAGGACTCCAGCTTGTGGGTTACCCAGTTTGAAGGCAGCCTTATTGAAGACGCCGGCGTAATCAAGATGGACTTCCTGGGTTTGAAGACCCTTACCATCATCAAGAACGCGCTGCGGATGATCAAGGAAAACCATGGGGTTGAATTGGACATCGAAACCATTCCGCTCGACGATCCCAAAACATTCGAACTGTACCAGAAGGCTGAAACCGTTGGTACGTTCCAGTTCGAAAGTCCCGGGATGCAAAAATACCTGCGCGATCTGAAGGCTGACCAGTTTGCAGATCTTATTGCGATGAACGCCCTGTACCGCCCTGGTCCGCTCGCGTACATCCCAAATTTTATCGACCGTAAACACGGGCGCGAACCCATTACCTATGACCTTCCCGAAATGGAAGAATACCTCAGGGAATCATACGGTATCACCGTATACCAGGAGCAGGTGATGTTGCTGGCGCAAAAGCTGGCCGGTTTCAGTAAAGGGGATGCCGACGTACTGCGTAAGGCGATGGGTAAAAAGCAAAAATCGGTACTGGACAAAATGAAGGCCCAGTTCGTAAAAGGCGCTACAGAAAAAGGGCACCCTGCTGACAAGCTCGAAAAGATCTGGACCGACTGGGAAGCATTCGCCCAATACGCCTTCAACAAATCGCACTCTACCTGTTATGCCTATGTGGCGTATCAAACGGCTTATTTAAAAGCCCACTACCCTTCTGAGTACATGGCGGCAGTTTTGAACAACGCCGGTAACATAGAAAAGATCACCTTCTTTATGGAAGAGTGTAAGCGGATGGGTATTAAATGTCTTGGTCCCGATATCAACGAATCGAAAAAAGGTTTCTCTGTAAATAAAAATGGCGATATCCGTTTTGGACTTGGTGGATTGAAAGGTGTGGGTGAAGCCGCGGTGGACAGCCTGATAGAAGAACGCGAAAAGAATGGCGAGTACCTATCGGTGTTCGACATGATCAAACGCGTGAACCAACGTACGGTGAACAAGAAAACACTGGAAAGTCTGGTATACGCCGGTGGCTTCGACTGCTTTACCGATCTGCACCGTGCACAATACTTCTTTACGCCGCAAAACGATACCAGCACCGGCCTGGAAAAGATCGTTCGCTTTGGCAACATTTACCAGGCACAGAACGTAAATACCAGTAATACCCTTTTTGGCGGGTTGACCGAAGTGATGGAAATACCCCCACCCAAAATTCCGCCTTGCGAACATTGGTCGCTTACAGAGTTACTGAACTATGAAAAAGAGGTTACCGGCATGTTCATGAGCGGCCACCCGCTCGATCACTTCCGGTTCGAAATAAAACACTATGGTATTATTACCATGGCCGAGTTCAATGAAATAAAAGATACCCTGGCCCTGCAGACCAACCCGGGCCGCCCCTTCAGGCTGGCGGGGCTGGTAACAGACGCCCAGCACCGGGTTACCCGTACCGGCCGGCAGTTTGGTTCCTTCTGGATCGAAGACTATTCCGGTAAAAGCGAGTTCATGCTGTGGAGCGATGACTATATGCGCTTTCTCAACTACCTCGAAAAAGGTAAAAACCTGTTCATTACCGGCGCGTTCAAACCCAGGTTCAATAAAACCGAATTTGAATTCAAGATCGAAAAGATGAGTTTGTTGGAGAGCATTAAACAAAATCTAACAAAACAGGTTATTATTGATGTTGAAGCGCGGTACGTGAATGAGGAACTGATCAACTTCCTGGAAAAGAACCTAAAAGCCTTTCCTGGTAGTTCAAGGCTGAAATTCAATGTTAAAGATATTAAAAATCAGTGCAAGGTAAGCCTGGCGACTGTAGAGGCCGGGTTTGAGATGAATGACGAAATGACTGCTTTCCTGCAAAGCCGTCCCGACCTGGATATTCAGGTGGTGACCGCATAAAATGCATTCATTCAGTGAGATCGATGTTTTCCCAATGACAGGGCAGGCAACTAACCTGACAGGATAGGCAAACAACCGGTATGGCACACAATTCGACGATATTATAATACTTTTTGAAGTTCAAAACTTTGGAAAACGTTTAAGAATTTATTTATAAACTTTACATACTAAATTTATATTTATGGCTTTAGAACTTACAGACACAAACTTCCAGGACAAGGTCCTCGATTCTGATAAATTAACTGTTGTTGATTTTTGGGCTGAATGGTGTGGTCCTTGTCGCGCTATCGGACCAGTTATCGAAGAATTATCGAAAGAGTACGATGGTAAAATAAACGTAGGCAAAGTAAATGTTGACCATAACCCACAGTTATCTGTTAATTATGGCGTTACTTCTATTCCTGCTATCCTTTTCATAAAAGATGGCAAAGTGGTAGATAAGCTGGTAGGTGCACAACCTAAAAGCAACTTTGTAAAAAAGATAGAACAACATATAGCATAATTTGCTTTCATCTTCTTAAAAGCGCCCTCCTGGCTCAGCCGGGAGGGCGCTTTTTTATGCCTTTAACTTACCCAGATCGCTTTTGCCTGTACGAAAGATTATATATCTTCACCCTGCCTTAAACACAAACAACCATTCGCCATGAAATCTAAGCTCTTCTTCGCATTTACGGTGTTGTTAGCAACATTCGTTATCACATTCAGCTGTCAAAAATCAAGTCACGGTGATCCCGATCCCAACAATCCCAATAACCCCAATATTGAATATGTATCTGCGGGTGTATCCGGGCGTGTAGTGGACGATGCCAATCAACCGGTGAATGCGGCTACAGTAAACGTGGGAGCAGCCACGGCAACCACCGACATCAATGGTAACTTTACCATTACCAATGTTAGCCTCAATAAAAATGCAGGATTGGTTAAAGTTGAAAAAACCGGCTACTTCCTGGGCAGCCGAACCATTGTGGTGAACGCAAATGCAACCAATAACGTAACCATACAATTGATCCCTAAAAAGGTATCCGGTACCGTTAATGCAACCGGTGGTGGCAATGTAACCGTACCAAGCGGCGGTACCATCGCCTTTACCGGAAACAGTTTTACCAATACAGGCAACAACAGCGCTTATACCGGAACGGTTTCAGTAAGCGCGTTTTTCATAAACCCTGAAGCAAATAATTTTAAGGAGATCATGCCCGGAGCGCTAAGAGGCATCAATGCATCTAATGAAGAAACCGGTTTGCAAAGCTTTGGCATGATGGCCGTAGATCTAACCGGCGCGGGCGGTGAAAAACTGCAACTATCAACGGGCAAAACGGCCACCCTCACCTTCCCTATTCCCAATAGTTTACTGGCAGCGGCGCCCAATACAATTCCCTTATGGAGTTTTAACGATTCCTCAGGATTATGGAAAGAAGAAGGAACGGCCACTAAACAGGGCAACAATTATGTAGGAACCGTAAGTCATTTTTCTTTCTGGAACTGCGATTATCCCTATGGCGTGGTTGACTTTAAAGCAATCTTAAAAGACCAGAATGGAAATCCCCTGTATCCGGCCCAGGTCGTTTTAACGTATAAAAATAATACTGATACAACAACATCATATGGGTATGGTAATACCGACAACACCGGCTGGGTAGGCGGAAAGATCCCCATAAATAAAGCGTTAAAAATGAAAGTATACAACAAATGCAATATGTTGTTGGATACAAAAGACATTGGTCCCTTTACAACCACAGCCGATCTGGGCACTATTACGGTAACCAACACAACGACCTCACAATTGACCATCTCAGGTTCTGTAATCAATTGTAATGCAGCCGCTGTATCCAATGGCTTTGTAGATGTGTTGTTAGAGAATGAA
>JAJKIL010000370.1 GCA_021154515.1 Niastella sp.
CGCCAATGGGTTCCAGTATATTGAATTTGTTTTTTATAAAAAGTCCGTCTTTTTCAACCAGCACAGCTTCCATATCAAGCAGGTCAATATGAATTTTGGGCCAGCCCACCCGCATTATCAGGTTCTGTTCTTTGAGAATTTCTTCACAAACCGACACGTCAAATTCATGGCGGTTTATCAATGGATGATACGATAACAAATAATTAATCGATGGAAGTTCCAGTTTCCTGAAGTTGGAAGCGATCAATGCGGTTTTTTGTTGCAGCTCATCTTCCGGCAGGTTCATCCTGCGCTGTAAAAATTCTTTTCTAACGGTATTTTTTATCATAATAATTCTTTCAGTTGCTTTGAAATAGCAGCTGCCTGAGAGTTGATAAATGACCCGTTTACGTGGTCAGAATAGGGAATTGATGCTATCCTGGGAAAGTTGCTCCATTGTACTATCTCATCTTCATAATCGAGGTATTGGTCGTTAAAAACCCAGCCAATTACCGGTATTTGCATCTCGCGGCACACCCGCGCGGTTAACAATGAATGGTTTATGCTGCCAAGGTAATTACGACTAACCAGGATTACTTTAGCGCCCAGCGCTTTGATCAGATCTGCTACAAAGGTAGTATTATTTAGCGGAACCAATAATCCCCCTGCCCCTTCTATAAGCAAGGGACGGTTTATATTGGGAATTCGCTTGCAAATATGTTGAATATCAATGGTTATGCCTTCCTCGCGGGCAGCAATATGTGGCGATGCGGGTTTGGTGAGCCGGTATACTTCGGGGTGTATAACCGAACCGCTTTCCTGTAGCCACTGCGATACCCATTCACTATCTGTGCCGTCTTCAAAACCGGCCTGCACCGGTTTCCAGTAATCGGCGTTCAATGCTTTGGCCAGGATGGCTGATACAAAAGTTTTACCTATACCGGTACCAATGCCCGTTACAAAGATTTTCTCCATGTTTTAGACTCGAGCTTTTATGCTTCCTTATTCACAAAAATACTGAAGATGGTAGTTCCATAATTGCGGGCAGTAACGAACAAGGGAAACTTTTCGTAATTATTACGCGGGGTATGTTCCAGCACAAACCAGCCGCCGGGTTGCAGCAGTTGTTTTTCTACAATCAGTTTCGGCAGGTCATCGATGGCGCCCAATGCATAGGGCGGACCGGCAAAAATAAAGTTGAATTTGCTGGTGCACTGGCCAATGAATTTGAAGACATCCATCTTCACCACGTTGAAGCTTTCCAGTTGTAAGGCGGCTGCTGTTTTTTTAATAAACTCGTACATCGCAGGATCCTTCTCTACAATGGTACAGGCGAATGCGCCACGTGATTTGAGCTCGTAGCTGATGCTGCCGGTTCCACCAAACAGATCGAGTGTATGTAAGGTAGTTATATCAAGATTGTTCTCGATGATATTGAAAAGTCCTTCCTTGGCAATATCCGTGGTAGGCCTGGTATGCGGCATATTACCTGGCGGATTAATTCTTCTTCCTCCCAGATCCCCTCCTATTATACGCATAATGCCATTTTCAAAAGCGGTGAAAAGTAATGGGTTGGAAATGCTGCAAATGCCTGATCCAGCTTAATGGTATCGGGCATGCGGTCCCACTGAACCTGTAAGAAATATTTCAGCAGTTCCTGGTACAGGCGCGATTGCTCATCGAGCAAACCGGAAACGATCAGATTTACTTTATCCTGACTAATATTAAACTTGTTGCAAATGCCCAGCAGGTAGTACGATACATCGTCGGGTGTTTGGTAGGTATAGGATTGTATCAGTTGTATTTGTTCGCCATTATAAACAGCTACCAAAAACTGATCGGCCCGCATTACCATTTTTATTACCTGCTCACCCGCCGAAGGCTGCGTTTGCTGATCGTACAACATCAGCGTATAATAGTGCCAGTAGTTACCGCTGGAGAATTTCCGTTGCAGCAGGGCATGTATTTCGCGGGGCACCCGGTAAATATTGTACATTTTATAGCCAATCACTTTTTCGCTCAACAACAATCCCTTCCTGGCATTTCCGTATAAGATCTCTGTTACCGGCTGGTTCAGTTCAATATGAAAAACCTTTTCCGGTAAAAAGTTACTGTCGGTGTAATTGTAAATGATAAAGGCTTCTTTATACTGCGATTGCAACCATTCGTCGTTGGTTACAATTTCCAGCAGGTTTTCCAGCATGGTTTTGCCGGGGGTATAATCGAGGTTGTACTGTCTGAGCCCTATAAAACGACGTTGCTCTTTGTTGTAAATAACAAAGCTGAACATTTTCTCCCCCACTTCAATCAACAGCTGACTGTTTCGAAGCTCTTCAGGATCCCTCATTTCAGGAACAATATCAAAGTTTGCCTTTAGCATAGTTATCAAAAGCTGCAATGTTACTAAAAAAGTTCCAAGCCACAAGATACAAGGTACCCGCCTGCGCTAAAGCTTCGGCGGGCAAAGCAAGAAATCTTACCTTTGCTGCCCTTTTATGAGCACCTTATCTAAAAATACAGCATTCCAGGTACAACTCACCACCCGGCAGATCATTAAAATGGCGGCACCAATAAGCGTCTCCATTTTGATACCACAAATCAATTTTGTTACCAATAATATTTTTTTAGGGCATTATAGCAAGGGAGCGCTGGCCATTGCGGGGCTTACAGGCGTGTATTACCTTGTTTTTTCTGCCATTGGCTATGGGTTGAACAATGGCCTGCAGGCGCTGATTGCCCGCCGGGCCGGTGAAAACAGACCGGAAGAAATTGGCAAACTGTTCAGCCAGGCTGTATTTATAGGGCTTTCAACGTCTTTGCTGGGCATATTGCTCACCTATATGGTCACTCCGCATCTGTTCAGTCTTTTCATTAAGGAACCCGGGCGCCTGCAACAGGCTGTTTCTTTTTGCAAGATCCGCATCTGGGGCCTGCCGTTTTTATACGTTTATCAAATGCGCAATGCCCTGCTGGTGGGCACCAATCAAAGCAAATACCTGGTGGGCGGCGCCCTGGCCGAAGCGGTTACCAATATCCTGCTCGATTACCTGCTGATATTTGGTCATGGCGGTTTTGCCGAAATGGGGTTGAACGGCGCGGCTGTTTCATCCATCGTTGCCGAATTAACCGGGCTGCTGGTGGTTTACCTGGTGATCTGGAAAAAAGGCATCAGCAACCAATTACATTTATTTAAAAATTTCCGCTGGGACGGGTACAACGCCCGGCTTATCTTTTCCATGTCGGCCCCACTGATCTTTCAGCATGGCATCAGTTTGCTGAGCTGGGAATATTTCTTTCTGCTTATCGATTCGCATGGAGAGATTGCTTTGGCCGTTTCCAATACCATGCGAAACATTCTGGGTCTGGCGGGTATTGTGATCTGGGCTTTTGGTTCCACTACCAATGCCATGACAGGCAATATCATTGGCCAGGGTAAACAGGAATTGGTTTGGCCCTTGATTAAAAAAATGCTCAGGCTGAGCCTGGGTTCGGCTATTGTAATAGCCATCTTTCTCAATTTGTTTCCGGGATTGTTATTTTCGGTATATGGCCAGTCGGGTGAGTTTGTGGCCCAGGCCATACCAGTGGTGCGGGTAATGTCGGCAGCTATTTTAATGATGTCGATCGCCGTGGTATTCCTGAATGCGGTTATCGGTTCGGGCAATACCCGGATTTCCATGATGGCTGAAATTTTCGCCATTGTATTCTACTGCGTATACATTTACCTCACATTAGATAAATTCTTTTTATCAATAACCTTTGGCTGGATGAGTGAGTGGCTGTACTGGACCTGTTTGTTCCTGCCCTCCTTTTTGTATATGCGCAGCGGTAAGTGGAAGAATAAGGTGATTTAATTACTTATAATCTTCCAAAAGCTTTTTGCCTTTGGCTTTTATGTAGTTGTCTTCGCTCATTTTAACCGGCATTTTGAGCATGGTGTCCAGCAGTTCCACCGCCTTTTTATCGTTGTCTTTACGGTGGTATGATTTGGCCAGTTCGAGGTAGTTCAATAAGAAGGCGGGATTTAACTGGCGGCTTTTTTCATAATACTTTATGGCGTCATCGAGACTGGCTTTGGGCAGTGCTTCATAAGCCACTTTTACCAGCCATTTTTCTACGGAGTTCAGGTCGCTTACTTCATAATTCCATTTGGCCAGCACATGATAGGCTTTGTAATTATTGGGATCGAGCTGAACGCCTTTTTCTGAATAGGTTTTTACGTCTTTTACCGCTTTTATCTTGTCATCGCCTGAGGAGATGAGCGCCATACGGCCCATCGCCAGGGCCATTACCACATTGGCATCGGAACTATTGGCGTTTACCGCCAGTGCTTTTTGCGCATACACGCGGGCGTTCCGGTAGTATTCTTTTTGTTTATCTTTTGCTCCCTGGTGTTTTCCTAAAATGCTGTACAGTTCACTGATCTTAATTAGGGCAGTTAAATTATTGGGTTGAGAGCGAACTAATTCGAGGTACTTTTGCAGGGCTTCGGGTTCTTTAAATGCGCTTTCAAGCTGTTGTGCATCCTTCAACAGTCCATTGATATCCTGTGCATTGTTTTCAAATGGCAGGATCAACAAAAGCAACAATCCTATTGTACTTCCTATTTTACCCATCAAATTTCTTAAGTAAGGTAACGCCTAATTTTCCCTGGAAATTTTCTACCGGGGCATCTAATTTATAGATTGAAATACTGATCTCTGTACTAAATGGATATTGGTGCCTGATCTTACGTATTATGCTATCCGCCACCTTTTCTAAAAGACCTGTCGGTATCCGCATCCGTTGCTTTACAATATCGAGAATTTCAACGTAATTGATCGTATTTTTTAAATCATCAAATGTGCTGTCGCCCTCTTCATACCCTACCCGCACATTTACTTCATATTCACTGCCGGTTAGTTTCTCTCCCTCATAAACGCCATGGAATGCACGAAGCCTAACCTGATTTAATTCAATAACAACCATAAATTTATTTTGTTTTGCTAAAACAGTGCCACAAAATACGCAAAACGCTGAACGCTTAACGCCTGGTTCCCGATTGGTAAACCTTGCGTCAAGTGCTCAGCGTGCTGCTATTCCAGATCTTACATCTGTATTGTGTTAAGCGTTAAGCGTTAAACCAGCCCTTTGGCTGATAAATAGCGTTCCGCATCCAGGGCGGCCATACAACCACTTCCTGCGGCGGTAACTGCCTGGCGGTATATTTTATCCTGCACATCGCCGGCGGCAAAAACACCCTCAATATTGGTTTTTGACGTGCCGGGAACCGTTTTCAGATAGCCGGCCTCATCCATATCGAGCCAGCCTTTAAAGATGTCGCTATTGGGCTGGTGGCCAATGGCTACAAAAAAGCCGCTGATGGGAATGGTTTGTAACTCACCGGTCTTTACATTTTTAACCCGAACCGATTCTACCTTGTTCTCACCCAGTATTTCGTCGGTGTTTGTATTCCAGTAAACCTTGATGTTTGGTGTACGTTGTACCCGTTCCTGCATTACTTTGGAAGCGCGCATTTCTTCGCGGCGAATGAACATGTGCACGGTAGCGCATAATTTCGACAAATACAGGGCTTCTTCAGCTGCTGTATCGCCGGCGCCTACAATGGCCACTTCCTTTCCGCGGAAAAAGAAGCCATCGCACACGGCACAAGCACTTACGCCAAATCCGTTCAGGCGTTGTTCGCTCTCCAAACCAAGCCATTTGGCTGAAGCACCGGTGGCAATGATCACCGAATCTGCTTCTACCAGTTTCTCTTCGTCGATCCAAACTTTGAAAGGCGGTGCTGAAAAATCAACTTTTGTAGCCAGGCCAAATCGAATGTCGGCGCCCATCCGGGCCGCCTGTTTTTCAAAATGAACCATCATTTCGGGGCCCTGTACGCCATCGGGGTAACCGGGGTAGTTTTCTACTTCTGTTGTGATGGTTAACTGACCGCCCGGTTGAATACCCTGGTATAAAACCGGTTTCATGTTTGCTCTGGCTGCATAAACAGCGGCGGTATACCCTGCCGGGCCGCTACCAATTATCAGGCAATGTATTTTTTCACTTTCCATAATGCTATAATTCTCTCTTATTCTAAAGAAAAGTTGACAAATTTAATTGAAAATGAGTTACGAAAATGATAAAGAGGGAAGGGTCTGGATAACAGGTTGATAAGAGTTGATCAGTTGACCAGTTGACGAGTTAACAAGTTAACGAGTTGA
>JAJKIL010000371.1 GCA_021154515.1 Niastella sp.
GTATACAGCGGCATGAAAATGGACACGCAGCAATGGCCGTCGACGCCTGCCTGTTTTTCATAGAACTGCAAAACACATTTGGCATTCGTTCATTTACCCTGGCGCATTATATTGAAGAGATGCTGCACACCTTATATGCCGATGCTTATTTGTATACACGTGGCCGATATACGGCTGCTCAACTGGCGGCAGCGGATTACCAAACGGTAGAGCATCAAATGGATGGCCATCCCTGGGTGATCGTAAACAAAAGCCGGCTGGGTTTTAATTATAATGAGTATACCCAATACGCCCCGGAAGCCGATCAGCCTGTTCAACTCAACTGGATTGCCGTGCATAAAAGCCGTGCCAAATTCCGCAGTCTGGACCACATAGCGGAACAAGCGTTCTTTGAACAGGAGCTGGGTATCGCAACCGTTAACTCATTTAAAAAGATCATTACTGATCAGGGTCTCGATGTGGCTGATTATACATTCATCCCGGTTCATCCCTGGCAATGGAACAATAAACTGCTGGTGCAATATGCAACAGATATTGCCAACAAGCTGTTGATCCCATTAGGCACGAGTGAAGACATCTACTCTCCGCAACAAAGCATCCGTACATTTTATAATACCAGTCAGCCGGAGAAGCATTATGTAAAAACAGCCATTTCAATTTTAAGTACGGGCAACATCAGGGGACTCTCGCTCAAACAAATGGCTATTGCGCCCCGCGTAACAAGCTGGGTAATGGATATGTTGCAGCAGGATGCATATTTACAAAGCCTCGGATTGGTATTGTTAGGTGAAGTGGCTACGGTGAGTTATATCCATCCATATTATCACTCTATCGTTGATCCGCCTTACCAGTACAAAGAATTCCTGGGGGTGTTATGGCGGGAAAGCGCAACGAAATATTTGCAACCAGGCGAACGCATCATTACTATGGCGTCGTTGTTGTATGTTGATGAGGCCGGTCATTCAATGATAGGTGAACTGATAAAACGGAGTGGCCTTACTACAGCCGAATGGCTATTGGCTTATTTACAGGCTTACCTGAAACCGCTGTTGCAGATCTACTACCAACACTCCCTTTGCGTAACACCCCATGGCGAAAACATTATCCTGGTGTTGAAAGAGGAGGCGCCGGTGCGCATCATCATCAAGGATTTTGTGGATGACATTGTATTGACAGAAGAAGCTAAAGAAAAGCTACCTAAAGACCTCGCAGAAGGCATGATCGCTTCTTCCAATAAAGACAATGTACCGTTGTTTATTCTGCTGGGCGTTTTTGACGCATTTTTCCGGTACTTAAGTAATGTGCTGCATACCTATGACGGGTATACGGAAACCGAATTCTGGCAACAGGTATGCGAGGTGGTCCTTGAGTACCAGGAAGCGCATCCGGCACTGGCGAATACATTCGAAAAATACAACCTGTTTGTGCCGGCCTTCAAACGATTTTACATCAACAGCGTGCGGCTGCTGGGTAATGCGTATGAAGAAAAGACCAGTTTTGCCATTCCACGCAAAGGCGGCACGTTACAAAATCCACTGACAGCTATTAAACAACCTGCCCTTCCTTTATAATTATGAAACAAAAAATTGAGCTGTTGAAACTGGCGCTGGCGGGTAAAGAAAAACAATTTACCTCGGGCAGTATTAACCGGGCCATTGTTTTGCTGGCCGTGCCCATGGTGCTGGAGCTGGTGATGGAATCGTTGTTTGTTTGCGCCAACCTGTTCTTCATCAGCAGACTTGGCGCCAATGCCATTTCCATTGCCGGCACTACGGAGTCGGTGATCAGTGTTGCCTATTCAGTTTCCATCGGGTTGAGTGTTTCGGCATCATCCCTCATTTCCCGGCGCATTGGTGAGCAAAAACCAAAAACCGCTGGGATAACAGCCATGCAGGTGATCTATATCGGCCTGGGTATTTCATTGGTCATAAGCATAACTACGTGTGTGTGCTACCAGCAAATAGTAAGCTGGATGGGTTTGTCTGCCGGATCCATCAATGAAGGCAAACTGTTTTGCCAAATTATGTTTGGCAGTACGTTGTTCATCATTATGCGGATCACCATCAATGGGATCTTCCGGGGATCGGGTGATGCGGCCCTGGCCATGCGCACGCTCTGGCTTTCGAACGGACTTAATATTTTATTGTGCCCGGTATTTATCTTCGGCTGGGGACCTGTACCGGCCATGGGTTTAACAGGCGCCGCTATTGCAACGGCACTCGCCCGGATTGCCGGTGTGGGGTATCAATCGTGGTACCTGTTGCGTGGCAAAACTATCATCACCATTGGTAAAGCGCAGTTGTTACTGGTTCCTGCTATTATGAGGAAAATTATAAAGCAGGCCACCGGCGGTACGTTGCAATATATGATCCCGGCTTCCAGCTGGTTGCTCATGATAAAGATCGTGTCGCATTTTGGCGCTCATGCGCTGGCAGGTTATATCATTGCGCAACGCGTGGCATCGGTAGCCACCATGCCTGCCTGGGGCATTGGAAATGCCGCCGGCGTACTGACCGGGCAAAACCTGGGCGCCAAACAACCCGAACGCGCGGTGCAAACAGTCTGGAAAGCCGGTTCAATAAACATGTGCTTTCTGATCGTAGTGGCTATAGCCTGGTTCTTTGCAGCCCGGCCTGTCGTCAGCCTGTTCTCCGAGGAACCGGAAGTGATTGGCTACAGCATTCTGTACATCCGGTTCATCTCCCTGGCTTATATCCTGCTGGGCTATACGATGGTGATCGCCCGCTCCCTGAATGCAGCCGGCGATATCAGACAGGTATCGGTGTTATATATTCTCATGTTCTATCTCACGCAATTACCTCTGGCCTGGCTGCTGGGCATTGTGCTTAACTGGGGTCCAAAGGGAATTTTTATGGCCATTCTTGTTAGCGAACTGGTACTCGCTGTTTCATGTATTGTGGTTTTTAAGAAAGGAAGATGGCAGCGGATTAAAGTGTGAAGCAAGGCAAACGGCAGACGGCAGAAGGCAGACATAGTTCTTCGTTTTCAGTTTTTCTGCCGTTTGCCGTCTGCCTTCTGCCTTGCAATTACAGAAAACGAATTCTACACTAATAAACATTAACAACAAACTAAACAACATGCATCTACAAGAAGTAATCGCCAACGCCTTTGGCATTCCTGCAAACGACATTACCGACGAACTGGAATACCAAAGCATTCCCGAATGGGATTCCGTATCGCACCTGGTGCTGGTAACAGAACTGGAAGCAGCTTATGGCATCACCATCGAAATGGAAGATGTGTTGACCATGGGCAGCGTTGCCAAAATAAAAGAGTTGCTTAAGAAATACCATGTAGAACAGGTTTCCTGATCCTTTACCATTAACATTAATGCCATGTCATTATACGAACACATCCAACAAAACAAGGACCTGTTTTTCATCGATGCACAAACCGGGTACGCCGTTCCGGTGCGCGCCTTTCACCAATCCCTGCCGATCGACAACCGGCAGGGACTGGTTTTTATTTACAGCGATAACGGCATCGGGTCAATAGAAGTGCTGTTGAATTTCCTGAACAGCCAATTCACCGTAGTATTGTTAAGCACCCAATTGCATCCATCGTTCAAACAAAACCTGGAAGCCCTGTATACCCCCTACTACATTTTTGATCCCGGGCGGGTGGCGGCCTTTGGTTACAACATCGTTGCCGCCTCTGACAGTATTCAATTACTAATGAGAAAAGTTCCGGCGGAGTACCTCATTCATTCCAGGATAAAATTATTGCTGAGCACTTCCGGCAGTACGGGTTCGCCCAAATTTGTAAAACTCTCCAACGACAACCTGGTACAGAATGCCTGGTCCATTCTCGATTACATGCCCATTAAAAAAACGGATGTAGTGCCGCTGAATGTTCCCATTGTATTTGTATTTGGGTTATCCATCTTCACTACCAATTGCATGGCCGCAGGCGCCATTCTTTGTACGAATAAAGATATTCTGCAACCTGATTTCTGGACCGACTTTACCAAATACAATTGCAGCACCATTGGCGGCGTACCCTATGTATATGAAATGCTGCAACGGATCGGGTTTTTTAAAAAAGATCATCCCGGGCTGCGGTATATGACGCAAACCGGCGGCATCCTTAACCAGGCATTGCGGCAGGAGATCGTGCGATACGTTACCACTTACAACAAACAATTTATGGTGCAATACGGACAAACCGAAGCAGCGGGCCGCATGGCCTGGCTGCCCCAGGATCAGCTGTTGACAAAAGCCGCTTCCATTGGCCGGCCTATTAAAAACGGGCGGTTCGAGATAGATGCGGAAACCAGTGAACTGATCTATTATGGACCCAATGTATTTGGCGGCTATGCCAATAGTCCGGCCGATTTAAGCAGCTGGAACGAAACGGATAAACTGTATACCGGCGATGTGGCCCGCCAGGATGAGGAAGGCTATTATTATATAACAGGGAGAATCAAACGCATCATAAAATTATTCGGCAGCCGCCTCAACCTCGACGAAGTGGAACTGATCCTGAAGAATGCGCTTGGTGGTCAAACTGTGGTATGCACCGGCATTAACGACAAATACCTGCTGGTGTCGCACGTAAATGACCAGCTGGAAGCCGAGCCCATCAAACAGATCTTAAAAGAAAAGCTGAACATTCATCCCACGGTTGTTCAGGTAAAATTCCTACCCACAATGCCATTGACACCGAATGGGAAGATTGATTATCCGGCTTTGATGCTGAATATTGTCTGAACTGGGATGGAATGGATGAATGGGATGTTTGGGATACCCTCCCACCCACACTACCGAATACACGCAGCTTCCCGAAGCCATCGCACCCATTGTATTACAGGAAATTACCAACTGGCTGAAAGCAATTTAACGCCGAGAGCTAAACGCGTAATCTGAACGCTTAATGCAATGCGTCTTTTTCAAGTGTATTTGCTTTAAGCGTTTTGCCCGTCCGAATGGATTCATCCTGGCGGACGTTCGGGGTTCAGCATTCTAACTCCTTATGCAGCAATTACCGGGGGGTAATTGTCTCCCATGAGAACACTACCTTCTTCCACTGCAACCTTCTTATTTTGACAAGATTGGGCAAATCCGCCTTGAAACTTCCGCAATATCCTCGTGTCTTTAATCCATTCCCCCTGCAAATGATCCAGGTATTTGGTATGCGATAGCTGCTGATCCATGCCCTCTTATTTATTGTTCACATCAAAATTACCAGCATGCAAAACTACAAACGATTGCTTCTTTTACTCTGTTTATCTGCTCCGGTATGGGTTTTTGCGCAAATCAGTGTGTCGGGAACGGTGGTTGATAGTAAAAATAATCCCATACAGTTCGCTTCTGTAAAGATCAGGAATTCCAACGCCGGCACTTCTACCGATGCCACTGGTAAATTCAGTTTAACCATACCCGGCAAAGGCGGGGTACTGGACGTTTCCTACATAGGCTTCAAAGCCACCTCCGTTAATGTAACCGCTCCTACAGCTGACCTTAGCATCACTATGCAGGAAGATGTAGGCCACCTGGAAGAAGTGGTGGTGACCGGTTTGGCCTCCTCTACCAAACGCGCCAACGTGGCCCATGCGGTAGGTACCATTTCGGCCAAACAACTGGTGGGCACAACGCCCCAGGCTACGGTTGATGCCGCCCTCTATGGCAAATTCCCCGGAGCTATCGTTTCCTCCAATTCAGGCGCTCCCGGCGGCGGCATCTCCATCAAATTGCGGGGGATCACTTCCCTGGTGGGTAACTCCCAACCCCTGTTCATTGTAGATGGTGTTTACTACGACAACTCCTCCATTAACAGCGGACAGAATTTTATTTCAAAGGCAGCCAATCAGGGTAGTACGGATTTCCAGGAGAACCCCAGTAACCGCGTGGCCGACCTTGACCCGGAAGATATTGAACGGATAGAAATTCTGAAAGGCGCCTCTACCGCCGCCATTTACGGGGCCAGGGCATCAACCGGTGTGGTGATCGTAACCACTAAAAAAGGGAAAACTGGGAAACCAAAAATTGAGTTAGGCCAATCCGTTGGCTGGCAAATGCAGTTGAGAAAGCTGGGGATGCGCTCATGGGATACGGCAAAAGTGCGGGCCATTGCCGGCGCCAACGGTCTTGCCATCTACAACGCCAATGGCGGCAAGACCTATAATTATGAAGATGAATTATTTGGTGTGCACGGATTCATGAGCAATACCCGGGTGGCTGTTAGCGGCGGAAGTGATAAAACCTCCTATTATGCGGGCATGACTTACCAGGATAATGCGGGCATTATAAAACATACCGGTTATCGCAAAACTTCTTTCCGCGTGAACCTTGACCAGGCCCTTACCAAATTCCTTGACCTCTCGGTAAACGCCAACTATATTGAATCGAGCGCTGACCGCGGTTACTTCAACAACGACAATACCGGCACCTCTATGGGCGTTGCCTATGTATCAACAC
>JAJKIL010000372.1 GCA_021154515.1 Niastella sp.
CCGCCTGGTCGGGTCGGCAATGGCCTGAAAAATATCTCTTCTTATTTCCATTGTTGGATCATTTGCAACTACGTGGTTGCAAATATAAATGCAATTATCTGGTTGCGCAAGTTTTTTTTCAGGCAGTTCGTTTAATTGATCTTACCAGGCATCCTTGCTGCAAGCGAACGCCTTCTATTACGCTTTTGCTTTCGTTCAGGCGCACAAAAAAGACCGTCCCGGCTGATCCGGGTACGGTCCTGAACTTCTGGACTTACCACTATTTACCAATTGTTATTTTGGATCAACACTCCATTCGAGGAGGTGATATATGTAGCCGGAATAGGGAAATGGCTGAATCTGGCATAATTAAACCCTGTTCTGCCATACACATATTTCAACAGGTTTTCTGTGTAACCTGTTCCATTGCTGCCATCGGCAGTTGCTACCTTATTATATCGCACCAGGTCGAACCAGCGATTAAATTCCAGCGCCAGTTCAATGCGCCGTTCCTGCCAAATGGCCAAACGCAACTGGGCTTTGCTGTTGAATGTTATTTGAGGAAGAATACCCGCGCCGCCATTCATACCTGCGGCCACAGTAGCTGTAAAGGTCATATTACCCCGCGCCCGGTAACGGATCTGCTCCAGGTATTTCAAGGCATCGGCCGTATTGCCCAATTCATTGCTGGCCTCGGCATCGATCAACACAATATCAGCATAGCGCAGGAACATCGGGTTCACATTCTGGAATGAAAAATTCGATTGATTCCAATAGGTGAATGGCCAGATCACTTTTTTGTTTGCATAACTGGTATTGGCAGGAAAAGCAACGGGCTTGTTATTATTGTAGCCCATAATAGTATCGGTCTTTGTAAAAATAGTAGCTGCCAAACGGGGATCTCCACTTTCATAGCTATTTACGAGTTTGTCTGATGGATATATTACCCCATTGGCAAAGGCCGGCAATCCCTGGTATTGCAGATAGGGATTATACCAGCGACCCGACCAGATGGCGCTGTTGAAAATATAGCCGCCAGGCATCATGTTTTCAGAACTGTACAACTGATCGGGACTAAACAAATTCCGATAGTTGGGGTATAAACTGTATTCGCCGCCGTTAATTACCGAATCGGCATACAGCTTGGCGTTTGTATAATCCTGTTCATACAAGTAAACCTTCGCCAGTAATCCCTGTGCAGTGCCTTTTGTAACGCGTCCCAGGTTGCTTGTGCCCCATTGCTGCCGCGTAGGCAGGTTGGCGCTGGCAAATTTCAGGTCGGCAATAACCAGCTTTATAATATCGGCATGCGGGCTTTTTACAATGTTGTATTCAGCAGCTGAAGGATCATGATCGCGAAGCGGTGCATCGCCAAATACATTCGTTAAATCAAAATTATAATATGCGCGAAAATATTTCCCCTGCGCTTCATATAACAATGCCGAAGCCGGTGCTGATTTAGCTACAGTCCCCACATTATCGATCACCACATTACAATAGTGAATGTTCTGGTAGGTCCTGTCCCAGTACTGCTGAACATAGCCATTGTCTGCCTGGTAGCTGTAGTTCTGAAAGAAATTCATATTGGCGTCGGAGCCGGGAATATAATCGTCGGCGCACAGTTCATGCGTACTCCATTGCTGACGACCTAATGTATATTCCCGCCAGGCCAGTGAACCATATAGTCTGTTCACAGCCATACCCAGCGTTGAGGTATCGGAGGTAATGGTAGCCGTTGAAAGCACGGCTTGCGGCGCTTTATCCAGAAAACTTTTGCTGCACGATACTGTTCCCCAAATGGCCAGTAATATATTTATATAAGCTAATCGTTTCATTTCAATCTCATTAAATTTTGAAATAGTTAGAAGGTTACATTCAACCCTGCTTTTACAGTTCCTGATACAGGGTACGTACGGAAGTCGTCGCCCATGGTTGACACGCCATACGAGTTGGACACTTCCGGTGAAAAGCCTTTGTATTTGGTTATATAGAAAGGATTGGTAGCACTGAGATACACCCGCAGTTTACTGGCTGCCAGTTTGCTGAGTATACTTTTATTGAATGTATATCCCAGTTCAATATAACGCGCTTTGAAATAGGTTGCATCAGCAATATTAAAATCGCTTTGCTGTGAGGTTGAAGTGTTCACTGCATAGCGGGGTATGCTGGTATTGGTATGAGTGGGCGTCCATGAATCGAGCCACTCCACGTTCATATTCGAAAGGCCTGAGCTAAGGAACTGGTTGCGGGTGGCATTGTAAATTTTGGCGCCATAGCTAACCATCAGGTCAATGGCGGCATCGAATCCTTTCCAGGAAGCATTTAAGGAAAGCCCGCCAATAAATTTTGCATGGGGAGAACCTATATCTGTTTTATCTTTTACGTCAATAACGCCATCGCCATTGAGGTCCTGAAAGATGAGATCACCGGGTTTTAGTCCGCTCCAGAATTGTTTACCGGCAACACCTGATTGTTTAACGGCGTTTTCGTTCAAGGCATCTATCTCGGCCTGGCTTTGTGCTATACCGGCCACTTTATAACCATAAAAATCGCCGATAGGCATTCCTTTGGTTGAGATATGCGTGGAAGGCACCATCCAGTCACCGGTATATACGGTTTGGCCATGGAAGTCAAGGATCCTGTTCTTATTGGCGCTTCCTGTAAACCGGACGCCATAGTTAAAGTCGCCTATTTTGTCGTCCCAGCTTGCTGTAAATTCAAAGCCGGTGTTGCGCACGGTACCTGCATTGGTATAAGCCGGTGTTGAGATACCGGTGCTACCGCCAGGGATAGGCAATTGTAACAGCAAATTTTTTGTTTGCCGGTTGTAGTAATCAAACTCCAGTTTCAACCGGTTATTGAGTGTGGCAAATTCAGCGCCCAGATCGGTTTGCTCTGCCACTTCCCAGGTAATATCGGGGTTGGCCGCGGCAGTGATGGTAGCGCTGTTATAAAACGCGCTGTTAAATACGCCTGAGTAAACCATATCCTGTGTAAGCGTGCTGTAGGTTTGATAGTTCGGGATCTTGTTATTCCCTATCTGGCCCCAACTGCCACGTAATTTCAGGTTATTGATCCAGGAAACGTTTTTCAGGAATTCTTCTTCAGATACCCGCCAGCCGGCCGCTACAGAAGGAAATGAACCCCATCTTTTGCCATTGGCAAATTTTGAAGAACCATCGGCACGATAAGAGGCGGTTAAAAAATAACGGTTCTTAAAAGTATAGTTAGCCCTGAACAGGTAAGAGAGAATAGATTCACTGAAAGGCAAATTGGCGCTGTTGGTCCAGCTGAGACTGGTGGTAGGCAGGGCGTTTACATACCTGTAATCGTCAGCCGTAGACAACAATCCGGAACCGGTTACGTCGAGCGTGTTGTAATCATAGTTCTGCGCCGTATAACCAGCCAACAGTTCTACCTGGTGATCATGGCCAAACGTTTTGTTATAATCAAGGGTATTCTCCCAAAGCCAGGTATATCTTGTTTCATATGCGTTCTGTATTGAGTTGCTGGCCTGGATCTGGTTAGGACTTGAAATATTAAAAGCGGGCGTGTAAGCATCTATACGGCCAATGGTGAAGTCGGTTCCATAGCTGCTGCGAAAGGTAAGCCCATCAAGAATTTCAAAATTCAGGTAGGCATTACCTACAAATTGCAACGGTTTTGATCTTACATCTTTGTTCAGATAAAACGATGCATACGGGTTGATGATATCGGGATCCTGACCGGGGGTAAAAGTGCCGTCGGGTTTACGAACTGTTAACAACGGCGAAATACGATAGATGGAATTGAGGCCGCGACCGCCATTCCATTGGGCTGTGCCCGTATAACGGCTACTGGCCAGCGACAGGTTGTGACCAATAGTTAAACGTTTGCTCACCTTGTATTCGTTGTTGGCGCGTAGTGTTATGCGATCGAAGCTCGTATATTTTATCACGCCATCTTCCTTGTGGTAAGAAGCGCTGATATTATACTTTACACTTTCCGAACCGCCCGATATGCCCATTTGATAATCATGTACAATACCTTTCTGAACAACTTCTTTTCTCCAGTTGGTGCCTGCGCCAATTGAATCGAGGTTGTTGTATACAGGCGCTTTGCCGGCATTGGTGTTAAAGAGGTTTACCAGTTCGGCATACTGGCGGCCATTGCCCACATCATATTTGCGGGTAAGGAATTGAAAACCCTGCGAAGCGTTAAAAGTAACAACGGGTTTACCAATTCGTCCTTTTTTGGTTGTTACCAGGATCACCCCGTTGGCGCCGCGTGAACCGTAGATAGCAGTAGCAGAAGCATCTTTTAAAATTTCCATGGAGGCAATGTCGCCGGGCGCCAGGTAAGCGATACTCGATACCATCATCCCGTCTACTACATAAAGCGGACTTGCGTCGCCGTTGGTACCTAATCCTCTTACAAATACATTGGGAGCAGCACCGGGACCGCCCTGGTTAAGGATGGCCACGCCAGGCGCCTTTGCCTGTAATGCTTCGGCGGCATTGCTACCGCCTATTTTGGTTATATCGGCCGATTTAATGCTGGACACGGCACCGGTCAGATCGCTTTTCTTCCGCGTTCCATAACCAATGATCACCATGTCGTTCATTGCGAGCGGAGACATCGCCAGTTTTATGGTAATGTCTGTTTGATCGCCTACCCTCATCTCCCTGGTTTCAAAGCCAACATAGGAAACTATGAGAACAGACTTCGGGCCTTCAACAGTAATATCAAACGACCCATCCTCTTTGGTGCTGGTGCCGTAACTTTTTCCCTTTTCCTGCACATTAGCGCCCACCAACGGAGTGCCTGATTCAGAATAGATCTTCCCGGTAATTTTTATCGGCGGTGCAGGTTCAGGCGCCGGTGCAGGCGCAGGCTGTTCCTTTTCTTTAATAACCACAATGTTGTTATTAAAGAAGGAGTAAGTAAGCGGCTGGCCCTGGAAACAGAGATCCAACACCTGTTTGACAGAAGCATCCGTTACATGAACCGAAACCTTACCGGCTTTTTGCAGCAACACGCCACGATAAGCAAAGGTGTAACCTGTTTGCTTTTTTATTTCTTTTAATACCTGTTTTAGTGGAATGTTGTCGCCCGACAGTGTAACTTTTTGGGAGTACACGCCGGCTGTTACATTCAAACAGGCAACCAGTAGAAAGATTGATAAGAAGTTCATCACAAGCAATTGTTTTCGCCCAACCCCTATTTTACGCAAAAAGGGGCTGCAGCATGCAGTAAAATGCATAATTTTGATTTGTTTGGTTAAACAATAAGAGACACAATCGATGTTGACTTAACCTGACTGTCCCGATGTTATCGGGACCTCAACCGCTTCGACGGCCATCGGAGCGGTTTTCTTTTGGTTAATCGGTTCTGTAAGGTGAGCCACCCTTTGAGGGTGACCCACCTTTAATTGATTATCCTGGCGGATGAGTTTTGAAGAATGTCCTTTCAAATGGCATAAGCATATATTTGGTTTTTATGTACTTACAGAACAGTCACTTTTTTCCCCTCTAACCTGAGCTGCAGATCCGCAGTTGTTTCCAGTACTTTCAATACCTCTAATAAAGTTGTATTGCGGGGCACCTCTATAAAAAGCGGTTCGGTTTTTATGACTCCTTTATATTCCACTTCAACATCATACCATCTGCTTAACTGGCGCATTACGGTTTTTATATCAACATTTTCAAAATGAAATAACCCGTTTTTCCAGGCAAGCACATCCTCTGTCTGAACTGGGATGGGTTGGGATAAATGGGATGATTGGGATACGATGGCCTGTTCACCAGGTTCCAGCACGACTGATTCTTCTCTGCCCTCTGCCCTCTGCCCTCTGCCCACCTTCACTCTTCCTTCAATTAAAGTGATCTTTTCAGCCGGTTCGTCATCATAAGCATTGATATTAAAGTGGGTGCCCAATACTTCAACAGCAGCTCCCCCGGGAATAGTAACTTTAAATGGCTTTTTCGGATCCTTTGCCACTTCAAAATACACCTCGCCTGTTATTTCCACCTTTCTTTCATTCCCTGCAAAAGCAGTAGGGAATTTGATAGAAGCCGCAGCATTCAGCCACACTTTACTTCCATCGGGTAATACCAATTGATACTGACCGCCGCGCGGAGTACTTAAAGTATTATAGGTTATTGCGGCCTCCCCATGCCCCTCACCACCAGTTGGGAGTGAGTAGGAAAGCAAACCATCTCTTGTCTTATTCACCTTACTGCTTCCCTCCTGCGCCAACTGTCCGTTTGCAGCATCGTCGAGCACAATGGTAGAATTATCTCCTAATGTAAGAATGGCTTTATTGCCGCCGGGCTCAATATCTTTAGTATTTGTAAGAGTAATTTTTGGGGTATTTGTAACCAGGTCTGTTTTCGGGGTACGGATCAAACCAAACCATATACCAGTACCGATCAACAGAACGATTGCAGCCACCGCAGCCAACCGTTTCCAGAAGATCATTTGCCGAACCCGTGCCTCGGTTCTATCCTGTTCAGCGGGCCGTATCATCATAATGCCGTTCAGGACCGCATTCAAACGTTCCCGTTCCATTACTTCAGGCATAGGATCACCTGACAGGCCATCTAACAGCAAAGCCTTTATATCTTCTTCATACTCACCCCTGTTCACCAATGCGAACAGCTCATCAAATTCGGCTCTGGTGATCTCGTTATTTGTCAGTTGATCCAGTAAATACCGCAGCTTTAATTGGCTTTCACTCATAATATCAATTTGGATAAAACGGCTTGCATTTAGTTACCAAAGAATAATCCGGTAACTTTGCTATATAATTGACGACTGCCGAAAAAGATCACACTATTCATCCTAAAAAAAAATTACAGTTTTCCGGCCGGGCAAAAAAAGTATTAAATGATCACCCCAACGAACTTACCATATCAGGAAAGGGAATTACTTTCCAGGATTGCCCAAAGTGATGAAGCGGCATTTACGGAGATCTTCCACCAGTTTAGCCAGCGCATCTGGATGTTTGTTGTCAAAAAAGCGAAATCGGAATCCGTTGCAGAGGAAATAGTGCAGGAGGTATTCCTGAAGTTATGGGTAAAAAAAGAAATGGCTACCGACATCGAAGACCTTGCCTCGTTCCTGTATACGATGGCCGCCAATAAACTGTACGATCATTTCAAAAAAGTGGCAGGCGATAGCAGAAAACTCGAGAACATGTGGCTTCAGGTGCAACAAGCCGCCATTTCAAATCCTGTTGAAGAAGCGCTGGACTTCCGTGAAAGCATGCATCTCATTAACCAGGCCATTGAACAGTTGCCACCGCAACGAAAGAAAATATATCTGCTGAACCGCATGGAGGGATTAAGTTATGAAGAGATCGCGCAAAAGCTAAACATCAGTAAAAGCACGGTTAGCAATCAACTGGTAGAAGCTACCAGATCCATCAGGGAATATATTAAAAGTACGGGCGGCGCCACTATTTTATTCCTGGTGCTGAGCACTAAATTTTATCATTAGCCGGCAATTTGTTTAATTTTTCAAATTCCTTCAAACATTTGGGACAAAGACAATTCTCATAATTTTCTTTTAAATAGGCTAACAACTGCGTTGACAGATTGATATTCTCACACCAACATCCTCTTGCATCATTCTTACAGGCAAAAGAGGCCTCACATTTTGAGCATTTCTTTATCATTCCCAAATATATTTAACCTTAAATCACATTTCTCATTTATTAATGCCTTATTGTATACTTTTCTGAACCAGTCATGAAATCCGCAATTAGACTACAAAAGTCCTCGATTAGCTTACGCCCGGCAGGTGGCGTCTTCTGATTTTTGCCTTATCAAAAATTGAAACAAAAGGAACATGAAAAATCAGCAAAATAGCAAAGTCTGGTTCATTACCGGAGCTTCGCGTGGCTTTGGGCGCATTTGGGCAGAGGCCGCCCTCGAACGTGGCGATAAAGTTGCCGCCACGGCACGTAATGTAACCAGTTTAGCCGCACTTAAAGAAAAATATGGTGAAAGTGTATTGACCCTTGAATTGGACGTTACCAGGCCTGGCCAGGCTGCAACAGCCGTAAACCAGGCGCATGCCCATTTCGGGCGGTTGGACATTGTGCTGAACAATGCCGGTTATTCACTTGTTGGCACTATCGAGGAAGCGAGTGTGGAGGATGTTAAAGCCATGTACGAAACCAACGTTTTCGGCGCACTGGCTGTTATCCAGGCTGCTTTACCGTTGCTTCGGAAGCAAGGCGGCGGACATATACTGGGCACTTCCAGCAATGTTGGCCATGTGACCCTACCGGTAATCGGCTACTACTGCTCTACAAAATGGGCATTTGAGGCTATTCACGAAAGCCTGTTTGCCGAGGTTAAAGACTTTGGAATTAAAGTAACCATTATTGAACCGGGCGCATACGCTACGGAATTTGGCAGTGAGCATTCTTTGAAATTTGCGCCGGGCATGGAAATATACTCGGATCTTAAAACGCAATTTTTCGGAAGATTAAAAGATCTGGAAAAAGGCGATCCGAATGCTACCCCACAAGCGCTTTTTCAGATCATAGATCAGGAAAACCCTCCCCTGCGGTTCAACCTGGGCAGTCAAAACCTGCCATGGGTACGCGCTGCTTATGAAGAACGATTGGCGCTTTGGGAAAAATGGGATGCCGTTTCCAGTTCAGCCCAGGCTTTATCTAAATAATAACTGTTCATAACCGGTAATTTAAATGGTTGCCGGTTATTCTTAAATTTGATCTTACATGAAAAAAGAGGAAAATAGCGTACACAAGTTTGAGACTCTGTCCGATGCCCATCGCGCATTTGGTCTGCCTCAACCAAAGCATCCATTGATCAGTCTGATCCATGAAGCGCCTTCCTGGTCGGGATCAAACCAGCCGTACCCGCATCATGTACTGGGATTTTTTAAAATTTCTTACAAGCCCAAATTGGGCGGTAAATTAAAATATGGCCAGAGTTATTATGATTTCGATGAAGGAGGCTTGCTGTTCGCTGCGCCCGGCCAGGTCATGGGTGGCGGCGGTGAAAACGAGGAAGCCGTATGTTCTGAGTATACCTTGCTGATCCATCCTGATTTCTTTTTAGGCTATCCCGTAGCTAAAAAGATCAGTCAGTACGGATTCTTTTCTTATGCAACCAACGAAACCCTGCATCTTTCTGAAGATGAGAAAGCCACCATCATGTCTATTTTCAGGATCATGGAACAGGAACTGAACAGCCGGATAGATGACTTCAGCCAGGATGTGGTTATAGCCCAAATTGAGTTGTTGCTGAATTACGCCAATCGCTTTTATAATCGCCAGTTCATTACCCGTAAGGTCGTCAGTCACGATTTGCTGCAAAGATTGGAAGATCTATTGGCGGGTTACT
Organism: Niastella sp.; assembly: GCA_021154515.1. Classification (GTDB taxonomy): domain Bacteria; phylum Bacteroidota; class Bacteroidia; order Chitinophagales; family Chitinophagaceae; genus Niastella. Next base: position 9,339 of record JAJKIL010000372.1, read on the forward strand.
TCAACAATGAACAGGCTTTAAGCAAGGGCATCCCGACCGTTCAGTATCTTGCTGAAAACCTGAATTTGTCGCCCAGTTATTTAAGTGATATGCTGCGCGCACTGACCGGCCAGAATGCGCAGCAGCACATCCATGATAAACTGATCGAAAAGGCGAAGGAAAAATTATCTACCACTACCCTATCCGTGAGTGAAATAGCTTATACGCTGGGTTTCGAACATCCGCAATCTTTCAGTAAACTGTTTAAAACAAAAACCAGCCTTTCTCCGCTGGAGTTCAGACGGTCTTTTAACTAAGCTTGTACCTGTACAACACCCCTGTGCAAAAACGCAGCCCTGTCGTGCTGAAAAGCCTGTTTGTTTTTGTTCATTGTTTTGTATATGATTTCTTGTACTTATTGTCTTTCCACCTGTTCGTTTCTGCCGCACAGTCAGAGATCAATTGGTTTAGTCTTTTTATTTGAGTCGTTTCCTGCTTTGCGCTCATTACCCAATGTGTTGATAATTTTCTATAGGAAGGTGCGAGTGCCTGAAAGTAGTTCCAGGCCTTTTTGTTTGCTTTAAATTGCTTTTTAAAATCCTCAGGTAATGCTACTTCGTCTTTTTCGTGAGAATATATCCTGGACTTACTTTCTTTTCTTTTCTCAAAACTCTCCAGTCCGGCAGGGTGCATAAGTCCGGCCTTTGTTAACGCTTCTATTTTTTTAATGTTGACCGCACTCCATATACTCGTTGATTTTCGTTGTGTAAAACGAATTTGATAACTGTCTTTATCTATCGACTTTCTAACGGCGTCAATCCAGCCAAAACAAAGAGCTACGTCAACTGATTCAGACCAGGACATACTGGGCTTTCCGCTGCCAACCTTATAAAATCCTACGCATAACTCAGTTTCCTTTTTATGATTTTTCTGTAACCACTTTCTAAAATCAGCTTGCTTGGCAAAAAAGATCGGTTTCATTTCCTTATCTGTCATACTTCTAAGGTAGCAAACCCTATACTATCTTTAAAACAATTTTCCCATTTACCTGTTGCTGCACCAGCAATTCAGCAGCTTCTGCAATGCTTGTCCAGGGTAGTTCTTTATCAATAGGTGTGTGCAAACGTTTTTGTTTAACCAATCCGGCCATATGCGTGAATACAGCCGTACAATCAGCAGGCACTTCAGGCCCCAGGAAGATCAATTGTTTGCGGTGAAACGGCCATTCAGACGATCGAACATTGAACGTTGTGGGTTGACGCGATGAATTACCAAAGTTAACACAGGTACCGCTTGCAGTTAACATACTTACCGCAACAGCCAGCACATGGCCACCGATCGAATCAAACACCACATCATATTTTCCCGCGGCTTTTGCCTCTTCTATTGACGTAAACACAGCATGAGGCATTACTCCATCATTTTCCATTTGCTGTTTCAGGTTAGGGCGCCGGCTTACTGCAAATACTTTTGCCCCGGCCATGGCTGTTAATTGACATAAAATTCGCCCAACACCGCCTGCGGCGCCAGTGATTAATACCTGCAGGTTAAGCAACGGGCCCACTGCTTCCATACAAGTTACAGCAGTACCTGCTGCTACCGGCAATGAAGCAGCCTGCGCATCACTAATATCATCAGGTGTTGTGGCCATTTGTGCCGCGGCAGCAACAATGTATTCGGCCCAGGCTCCTTGTTGAACAAAACCAAAAACGCGCGTACCTTCTTTTGGTGAGTTGCCATTTGAAGCTGCTTTTATTATTACACCCGCAAAATCCCAACCGGGAATATAACTGGTAGTAGCAGCAAGGGCCGTACGCACTTCACCCTGGTTTAGTGAAAAAGCAGTAACTCGTATCAGCGCCTGGTGGGGTGCAGGAACAGGAACAGAACATTCCGTTATCTTAAAACGTGTATCAGGATCCGTAACGATAGCCCGCATGCGGTTTAACATTTCCATATAACGTTGATTTTTGGCAAAGCTAAAATCAGCGAAATGGAAAAGCGTTGATTTGAATCAACAAAACTAACGTGCAGCGTTTCTCAACCTGCTTAATGTTTCTTTAGTCATACCCAGGTAATTTGCAAGCATGTGATGAGGTATGCGTAAGAATAATTCAGGAGAAGTGCTCATTAACTTATCGTAACGCATTTGAGGCGTTTCATAATAAGAGGCTTCCAGCCGTTCCATAAAATAACAGGCAGTGTGCTGAGCCAGGTACCTCCCAATTTTTTGCCATGAATAGGAGCTATCGAAGAGATCGATTAATTTTTTAGCATCCATGCAAACCAGGGTAGACTTTTCAACCGCCAGGATATTTACCTTTGAAGGCTTTTGCGTTACAATGCTGTAGTAATTGGTAACAAATTCATGTTCTGTAGCAAAATCAAAAGTGCGGTCTTCTCCGTTATGATCTTTTACCCAGCGAAAACAACCTTCGAGTAAAAATCCAACTGTTTTACATATTTTACCTTCTGCCAGAAATAATTCTTTTTTGTCGTACACCTGTATGTACAACAGCTCATTCAAATTTTCCCATTCCAGGTCATTTAAAGGAACAAGGCTGTTTAAATACGTTCGAAGGGGCGTAAAATCTTGGTTCATGGTGCTTCAAATGTAGCCCCTTTCATGTTAAGCCGGCTTCAAAAAGCCTGGCACAATTTTTTATATAACCTGCGCGCTTATCATTACAGGATAGTGTCCTTTCTTCTAACAAATATTTTCCGCATTTCGTAAACTCCAAAATCGTTTACTGGCACAGTTTTTCCGGTCTATTCGCACCTCAATACTATTTGAAAAACTATGAAAGTGTCAACTCTACGCTTCCTAAAGCTATTGCTTTTTGTTGCAACATCGTTTTGTGCCAATGCTACTAACTATTATGTAGACCCATCATCCCCGGGGAAAAATCTCGGAACATATGATGATCCGTGGCACGACATTAACGACATTCCATGGACGATAAATTATTTTCAACCGGGCGATAACGTTTACTTCAGACGCGGTCAACAATACACCGGTACATTGTCTATCAACAGTAATGGTAGCGAAGGTGCACCCATAACCATCATGCCCTATGGTGAGGGCAGTGCACCCCTGTTTAAATTCAATCCGGGTAACTTTCCCGATCCAGTGATCAGTAACCGTGTAATGATCCGCCTGAATCAATGTAATTATATTGTTATCGATGGCTTTGAAATGACCGACTATACCATCCCCGATTATGATCGTAGTGGCACGGCTAATGTGGGCTACGGGGTTTACATTTATAAAGGTTCCGGCGATGGCGGTTCTCACAATGTTATTAAGAACTGCACCATCTCGCGATTAGGCGCGGGCATTAACATAGATGGTGGTAGCGACAATACGATCACTAACTGCGCCATCAGCAACCTGCGCATGATCATCAATACGCCTTATCAGATGTGGGACGATTTTGGCGC
>JAJKIL010000373.1 GCA_021154515.1 Niastella sp.
ACAGGCCGTGCCGAAGAATATGCAAAATTACAACCGGCACAGATCGCCGACTGGCGAAAACAATGGCAGCAGGGCGAACTACCCTTCCTGTTTGTGCAGCTTCCTAATTTTATGGATGTTTGCTATTCCCCTGAAGAAAGCCAATGGGCGGCGTTCAGGGAATCACAATTACAATCACTGGCAGTGCCGAATACTGCTATGGCAGTAGCCATCGATGCAGGTGAATGGAACGATATACACCCTGATAATAAAAAAGTAGTGGGCGACCGGCTGGCACTGGCTGCCTGGAAACTGGCTTACAACGAGAAAGATCTTGTAGCATCCGGGCCATTATTTCGTTCTGCAACCATTGAAAACAACAAGATCATCCTCCGTTTTGATAATACCGGCACGGGACTGATATCGATCGACGGTGAGCCGCTTAGTCAGTTTGCCATTGCAGGCGTTGATAAGAAATTTGTTTGGGCCAATGCACAGATCGAAGGTGACAAAGTAGTTGTATGGAGTGATCGGGTTCCTGCACCGCTGTATGTAAGATATGCGTGGGCAGATAATCCTGATGGCGCCAATTTATACAATAAAGAAGGGCTACCCGCCTCCCCTTTCCGTACAGACTAGTAACAGATCATTTTATGCTATTTAAAGGATGGGGTCTTTAAAGAAGACCCTCTGACAATCAGATCCGCGGCCATAATAGTGGTTTCTGTTAGTAAAGAAGTTTCCCCCCCTTTTGCAATAGTATCGATCAATTGCCGGGCGGCCATCCGCCCCATTTCCATACCGGAATAATTAATGGTTGTAATAGCAGGCACGGTCAACCTGCAAATAGGATCGTTATTAAACCCGACTATAGCAATATCATCAGGTACCTGATAGCCATGCTCCATCAGGCTGCGCATACAGGCAGCTGCCACCAGATCATTAGTAACAAATAACCCATCGGGTTTTTCCTGCATGGCTATGATTTGCGTGGCTGCGTCCATCCCCGCCTGTTCTGTGATGTCCTTCACAATAAGCAGATCATCCGCAAACGGAATAGTATGATCGGTCAGGGCATTACGAAAGCCGGTATACCTGTCTCTATATACATTTCTTTCCAGGCACGATGTTATAATAGCTATACGTTTACAGCCCTGTTGAATTAAATGCTGCGTAGCGGCATACCCGGTACCAATATTGTCTATAACTACGTTGTGGTTATTACTACCTGTATCTACCCGGTCAAAAAAAACTACCGGTCTGCCTTCATTAGAAAATACTTTAAAATGCTCCAAATTGGTAGTCCCAAAAGAAAGCGATGCCAGTAACCCATCTACCTGATGATTGAAAAGCAATTGAACATTGGCCACTTCCTTTTCCATATTTTCCTGCGAATGCATGATCATCATTTCATAGCCTGCCCCAAAAACCACTTGTTGTATACCGATCAATGCAGACTTAATGAAGTCACTTTGCAAGGTATGCACCACTACCCCAATGGTATTGGTTGCACTCTTTTCCAATTTTGTTCTGAAATAGCCGGATTGAACACCGGAATGCGTATTAATTGGCCGGTTCAAACCGGGCGCCTTGCGGCTTTTATAAGGAAAATCCCTGAGAGACCTTTCCCCGTTGAGTGAGGACAGTTTATTCTTCCAGATCCCATCGTTCGATGTAACACGTTTTCCTGCTGGCATGCAATACTGTTTCCTCTAAAATAGGTTTTTACCTTAAAGAAAAAGTAGCCGCAACGGCCAGATACAGCAGTTTAAGACAAATGGACGAAAATTTGATACAAATGGAATAAAAAGGAAGCTTACCGCTTTTTGATGGATGACTGACGCACTATAAGTTCGGTACGCATGGTAAGGTTGCTGGCCTGCTCAATGGTGCCCACTCCATTCAGTTGATTGATCAACGTACGGGCCGCAGCTGCGCCCATTTCCTTTCCGGGATAATTAATTGTTGTAAGCGTAGGTCTAATGAAAGTACCTATGGTATCATTGTTAAAGCCAACCACAGCTAGATCCTGAGGGACTTTCACCTTATTTTCCAAAAACGTGCGGATACATACAGCGGCAGCAAAATCATTGTTGATAAATACACCATCCGGCATGGGTTTCATCTGCATTACTTTCCTGGCAGCTTCTATGCTCTCTTCCTCTGTTACGGGAGCAACCACCACCAAACGTTCATTAAAAGCTATCTTATTTTCAGCGAGTGCATCGCGAAATCCTTTATACCGGAGCGCATTTACCGGTGTTTTCAGGCTGGAAGTAATATGCGCCATGCGGCGGCATCCCTGCTCTATCAGGTGCTTTGCGGCCATATAACCGCACATTCTATTGTCGATAACAATGGAAGTGATGCCGGCATGTTGGTGCAGGCTGTCGACCAACACTATGGGAATGGATTTATCAACAAAAACAGTAAAGTGATCAAGATCTTTGGAATTGGAAGAAAGCCATGTTATCACTCCATCAACGCGCCGGTTAAAGAGATTACGGGCGTTTGCCGCCTCTTTTTCAACATCATCCGATGAATCGGTAATAACTACTCCATAACCTGCTTCATTAGCCACTTTTTCAACCCCGGATAGCAGGGAGGTCATAAAACCGCTGTTCAATTCATGCACCATAACACCAATGGTCATAGTCTTTTGTTGCCGGAGGTTGCGGGCAAACAAATTTGAGCGATACCCCATCTGTTCGGCCACATCAAATATTTTTTTCTTCGTCTTTTTGTTGATGGCCGGATGATCCTGCAAAGCCCGGCTAACTGTTGAGGCAGACAGTTTTACCTTTTTCGCAATATCATAAATGGTGATTTCCTTCTGACTTTCCATATTCAGATAAAAATACAACTTTAGCAATTACAATAGCTGTTTCCCAGCTTGTCATTCATAAAAGAGGTTCCTCATGTGACAAATTATTTTATGCTTTCAATGCAATCGGTTGCATCTTCACAAACTTATCATTAACTTAGTTTCAGGCTTTCTATCATTGTTTGTGATCTGCCTGCTGCCTGTTTTAACCCTCTTCCCTTCCTTATTTGGTATGACCGGGTGCCCTGTTAATGCCCATTCCCCCTTTATAGCCGGTTGCCGCGCTGCAACCAGAAAAACTGATTTGCCTGTTCTATCGTAAACAGGTGAAAGGAGATCTGTTTATCTGTTTTTACCAATAATTATTAACTATTAAAATTTAGCTTGTCTATGAAAAAAGATCTAACGAACATTCTTGCCATTATTGTATTGTTAGTAGGTTGTTCCAAAAAGAATACACCCGGAGAAAACGATACTACTTCCGGTGGTGCGCCCCGGGAAGAAGCCACAGCCGCGGTGAACGCCAGCACGGTTCAGCAAACCATTCAGGGATTTGGCGGCGCCAGTATTCCCATCTGGATCGGCGATCTAACGGGCGATCAACGTACAAAAGCATTTTCTACGAGTAGTGGCATTGGCATGAGTATATTGCGGGTAATGGTACCGGATAACAGCAGCCAGTTTGCCGCTGAAAAGGCTACCATCGATGCGGCCAAAGGGCTCGGCGCCCGGGTAGTGGCAACCGCCTGGAATGCCCCTGCCTCCATGATGAGCAACCTGTACCTGAAAACAACTTCCTACGCGGATTACGCAGCGCACCTGAGATCATATAATACGGCCGTGGGTGGCGTTTATGCCATCAGCCCGTGGAATGAACCCAACTATCTGGCCTCAGGCTGGATGCATGGCACGGCCACGGAAATAGCCAATTTTGTTGCGCAACAAGGCAGTAATTGTGGCGCTCCTATTATGGCGCCCGAGCCGTTCAACATGGATCAAACCTTCATTAACACCTACCTGGGTAATACAACCGCGGCGTCAAAAACGTCGTTTGTATGCGGCCATATTTATGGAAAAACGCCCTATAATCTGGGAAGCATTGGCAAATCGGTTTGGATGACCGAACACTATACCAATTCGTCGATCAGCGGCAATGACTGGAACAATGCCATGACGGCAGCCAAAGAAATACATGATTGTATGAATGCAGGATGGGCTGCCTATGTGTGGTGGTATATTCGTCGCTCATATGGCCCTATAGATGAAAGCAGCAACATTACTAAACTGGGCTATGTTATGACGCACTTTGCCCGGTATATCCGCCCAGGCTATAGCAAAATTTCCTGCACTGCCAATCCAACCGCCGGTGTTTACACTACTGCGTACAAGAGTGGAACCCAAATAGTGATCGTGGCCATCAATACAAATTCGGCCATCACCTATCAGCCTTTCACTGTTAGCGCGGTTACTGTAAATAATTTCAACCGGTATGTAACTACCAGTTCATCGAACCTGGCTGCAAGCAGCTTTGCCGTTTCCAATAACAGCTTTGGTATTAACCTGCCGGCATCGAGCATTACCACGCTGGTATCGTACTGACAATAATCCATTATAAAAAGAGGCCGCTCCTGTCTCAGCTCGTGCGGGACAGGACGGTCTCTTTCATAAATCCCCTCGCTATTCCTCTTCATTGAACACTCCGTTGGCTGACTGGTACAAAAAGCATTTTGCACTACTATCGGAGGTGTCTTGAGATTGCCTTGGGATTGCCTCAATACCCAGGCCATTCCGATACCATTATGCTACCATTCCAGTACCATTACGCTACCCTTTTGCCTGTGAGGAACTGCCCTGAATACGCTACCTTTAAAGCAAACAACTCACTTATTGGATATCAACCTTTTATTACCTTTCCTATGGCCGATCTGAATCAATACTTCATGGAATTTTCTCCCCTGGAAGAAGAGGTGTTAGCTATACTGCTTCAAAGTACTATTACCAGAACATTTGACAAAGTGGACTATTTATTACAGGCAGGCAATACCTGTAAATACCTGTATTTCATAAACGAAGGGCTGGCTAAGTCATTTTTTAGCAGAGAGGATAAGGAATTCATTATGCGCTTTTTTTCAGAAGGCAGGGTGTTTTCGATCTTTGATAGCTTTCTCAATCGACAGCCATCCCGGTACGCTCTGGTAGCGCTGGAGCAAACCACTGTTACGCTGATACATGTAGACACCATGGAGGATCTTTGCAAGCGCTATCATAGTATGGAGACATTCTTCAGGAAATTGGTATCGGTGGCTACTACGAGAATGATGAGGCGAATAAGTGAGATGTTGGAAGATAATGCAACAGAGCGGTATAACCAGTTTATAGCAGATAATAATCAGATCCTGCAGCGGATCAGTCTGGGAGATCTGGCAAAGTATCTGGGGATTACCCAGCAATCCCTGAGCAGGATAAGAACGACCAGGTGATTATTTACCATAGGGTAAAAATTGGCCGGAAGCCGCATGGTAATTTTGATAAAAATTACAATATGGCTACAGGAACATGGCAGATAGATGCCGGGCATTCGCAGATCGGGTTTAAGGTAAAACACCTTGGGATCGCTCATGTAAATGGGGTATTTAATGATTTTAGCGGAGAAATGGTGAGCGATGGAGAGGTGTTTGACCAGGCTGAGGTACGTTTTAGCATAAACGTAAAAACTATTGATACGAATAATGCGCAGCGGGATGAACATTTGAGATCAGATCTGTTCTTCGATGCGGAGCGGTTTCCGGTAATCTTATTCAATGGGAAGCTGGTGCATCGTGACTTAGCCTATCAGTTGGCGGGAGATATGACTATCCTGGATACAACAAAACCTGTACTATTGGATGTGCTATTTACAGGAGCAGGCACGGGAAGGTTTGGCGAAAGAAGAGTTGGGTTTGAAGTGAGTGGAAAGATCAGGCGAAAAGATTTTGGCTTGAATTTTCATTTACTGAACGAGGCGGGGGATCTCGTGGTAGGCGAAGAGGTGAAGTTTACCGGAGACATTGAGCTGTTTCGGCAATAATTTTTTATACTACTGATTAACTCCCGGGATGGTAATTGCGCATCAAACTATAACCATTTAGACATTAAAAGTGCAAAAAATAAAAACTAAATGTACGTATTACATAAAAGGGCTTTCCAGTGTATTGTTAATAGCCCATAATTTTATGCGGCATATAAATTTCTATAAACATTATAGTGGTTTATAAAAGAAATGATTTTTCCAGCGCCTCTTCCAATCTCCTGGTATTTCAATTTTCCGTCCTCGGAGACTTTTTACCTAGTTAATTTTATCATTATGGAATGATAAGGCGTGTGAAATTTTGTAGTAAATTAGGGCTGGATTTATTCCAGCCTTTGTATTTTCAAATAAACTTTCTATAATATAAATCATTTTATACAAGATATAGTGTAGTAGGCATTTTTACTTGTATTCAACTCTAAAAAGGGGAAATCTTTCTACACATACCCGCTTCCCCGTTTATTATTACTTAACTTATTGCAATGGCCTTTTTAAGTAGTAACAGTAGAGAAAGCCAATAAAAGCGGCCATCTCAAAATAAAGAAATGGCCGCTTTGTTTTTATTTTAACTGCCCAAGAATTTCCTCCACTTCCATTTTCCCCCAATGTGGGTCAAGCCCCTGGGATGGTTCGCCAGCCAACTTTTGTTTTGCGTTTGTCAGTAACTGCTTTGCCAGCGCCTTATCGCCACCCCACATTTTAGGCGTTGCAAATTTTTGCCAGCCAAGCAGGTAAAGCATGCGCGGATTATCCGGATCAGCTTGTTTGGCCAATTGTAAGTAATTAAACGCCGCAGGTCCATATTGACGCCCATAAGTTTGTGGATTGATAAATACCCGCGCCTGGTTCAGCATCATATGTATACAATAGAGCTCAGACAATTCTTTTTTCTGTTTTGCCGTATCGATGAGCGTCCCGGCTTTTTTTATTTCGTCGGCTGCCTTGCTGGCAAATGGTTCAATATTATCAGGGTCGTCGTTTTGTTTCAGCCAACCGATCTTTGCGTTGCAAAAAGCTGCATAGTAGTAAGGAAGCCATTTATCTTTTTGTGCATCTGCCATACGTGAAAAAATTTCTGCCAGTAACTGATAATCTTTAACGGTTTTTGCATTATCAAGCTTTGCAAGGGCAGTTTGCATTTGTTGTGTATAAACATCCTGTGCATGAACAGTGAGGCATAGCAGCATTATTGCCGTGATCAATAAAAATATTCTTTTCATTTTTTTATTTTTTGGTTAATAATATCGTTATCATAATTTTTCATTAATAAAATCATCGCGGCGGTCAATCCCAAACGACATAAACAAACCGACGTAATAGCTGCGTGGCGCCGGTTGCGTGATGGCCATTTTGTAAAGACGATTGTAACTATAGTTGTATCCAAACACCTGTTTTGTCCCAAACACATTATTGACGCCGAAGCCAATACCCGAGAAATCCCTGTTCCTCCATTTTTTGAATAGATTAAACAGATAAGCAAAACTTACATTCATTTGATTGTACATGGCCGCAGTTCCCTGATCCAGCACCGCAAGCTTGCCGGCTGCATCGTATTGTATATTGTAGTATGGACGGCCCGTTGCCAGCGTATAAGAAAGATTCGCACTGAGATTAATGTCCTGAAAAAACCTTTTTATAGCAAGAGATGCAGTATGCGGCGTTGCAAAATTTGGCTGCAAGGCATATGGATAATTAAGAAATTTCCTTTTTGTATCGAGCCAGGTATAAGTGATCCAGTAATCAAAATTTTTGAATGTTCTTTTGTCTCTAAAGAATAATTCAATTCCTTTTGCAAAACCGCTCCCATCGTTTGCAGTTACTGGTGTTGTGGTCACCAGGTCTTTATATTTTTTGTAGTATGCTTCAACCCTTATAAGACGGTTGTTTGCTTTTTTCTGGTAATTGATGATATAATGTGTAGCCTGAGCGGATTCGAGTGCACGGTTTTGAATAAGATAGATCAACTCCGGTTTTTGATAAAAAACTCCATAAGCCAGGTTCACCTGTCCCCCATCATTAAACCGGTACGCAAAACTTAGGCGTAGGGCCCAATTCATTTTTTTCAACAGCGACGAATATTCTGCCCGGGCCCCGATTTTTGCAGCAATATTTTTTGCTACGTATACATCAGCTTCTGCAAACAGGGCTGTCAGATCATCTTTTAATGTTGTAAACGTATCTTTGGAATGGTAATAGTCCTTGTTGTAAAAATGTTCGGCGCCAAAGCGCAAAGCCTGATTATGAGTAAGCATTTTTGTAAATACCATTCTGGCCTGGGCAAAATTAGAAATGGAATTAAGTGTGTTATTCTGATTATTGAACGGAAAATATGGAATAAACAACTGGCTGTTATTGCCATCTTCCAGTTTATTGGTTAT
>JAJKIL010000374.1 GCA_021154515.1 Niastella sp.
TAACAAAGCCCCTTGAAAATGAATCTTAGAATTATAACTGGCATATGCCTTATTTTTATTGGCTTACTGGCCTGCTCAAAGTCAAATAATGAAAAAGACAACCATGGCCAGACTAATAAAGAAAATCTTACACAATTCACTGTCAGAGTTATTGAAAGAACACCGTTAGCAGCAATTATTCAATGGGATTCTTCCAAAAATAAAATTAACAATGAGTTGGTTCGATACAGGATAATTCTAAGCAACGTAAAAATAAAAGATAGTTTAACAGGATTAACTGACACTTTACTTAACCTGGAAAAGAACAAAATATATTCAGGAAAAGTCGTTGCCTTTATCGCCAGCGACACCACGTTTTCGGAATTTACCCTGTCAACATATGACGGCCAGTTGTATGCTTATACAAAAGAGCTCTCCTACAACACCATAGGACGTTTTGGAGGTTTTAATGCTTATCCGGTCACATTAGGACAAAACCAACCATCCATGTGGCGCTTCAGTACTGATAACATGCTTGCCCCAACGCTATCGAACGACACTATATTCATGGTTGCCAACTATAAATTGCAGGCAATAAATGCAATTACCGGAGCTAATATTTGGCAGGGCCCGGTAAATATTAGTTTTGTTACGAGTGTTACTTATTCCGCAGGCCGACTGTATGCCTGTTCGAATACCGGAACATTGGTATGCGTGAACAGCAGCACGGGTCAGGTACTTTGGAACTATACTTCTAATACGTATGGTGATTTTAACTCGAACCCGGTTATTGCTAATAATGTAGTATTTGTTGCACCTGTAAACCGGTCTATCGGCGAAGTACATGCAGTTAATGCAACAACAGGACAAAAAATATGGAGTTATGGTTTCAACAATTCCATATGCAAACGCCCGCTGGCCACTAAAGGTGTTGTTGTTATAAGCTCAGGCGAAAACGGGCGTGCATTCGCACTTGATGCAGGCACAGGCAATTTATTATGGAATAAAACAGATCTGGGGCAGATTGGTCTTGATTGGTTCAATCCTGTGTATCTGGATGGGAAAGTACTGGTAAGCACCTCAGGCACAATATACGCGTTGGACCTAAAAACCGGGATCCAGAAATGGCGATACGAAAGTGGTCAAACTGCCTCATATTGTGTTACCGGCAATGACATGGTATATTTCTGCAAGGATACCACGTTTAATGCAGGGGCATATGGAACAAACCTAAAAGCCATAAGTGCAAAGGACGGCCACGAGGTATGGAGCCAAAATGTAGGATCATATGGCACAGATTATTCCAATTTAGTTTTTGCCAAAGACAAGATCTACGCCACTTATAGATCTATAATGCTTTCACCAGTCATTGTAACATTCAATGCAACGACGGGAAAAATGGATACAAAATTTGCCAATAATAACCCGGTTACTTTAAACCTTTACGAGGGTGTGCTCGATTTTATAGTAAAAAGAGATGGGATCATTTGTTATCCATCAACACATGGTAATTACCAATAAACCGGATAAGTACGTTTATGTTGTTAAACTTCATTAAATCCTCCAACCAATAGTTCGACAATCTAGGGCTCTTCAAACAGTACCTCGTCTTCAAATAACATTTCATTACCAATAAGCGCATACACTTTGTAAGACAGCCGGTCGGTTTTTACAGAAATACTCATGATATTATTTCTTAAAGGAAGTCTCATCTCGCCTTTCTTTACAGGGTATCCCATATGTTTACAAAGAAAATAATCATAAGGATTTTTGTTAACGATTAATACACCATTTGGTTCATCATGTAAAATATTAAACTGTGCCTGTTTGATCGGGCTTGAAATAAGCTCATTGATCCTGTAGGTTTTACCATTCGCCTCATAAGTTATGTAAGCATGAGACGACAAATGTATATCGCCAGAGAGAAACACAATTTTTTTATTAGACGCCCCCATCAATACTTTTAAAATCTTATCTCGCTGTTCATAATATTTTGTACCACTCCATTTATCATTTTGTTGTGCCTGGTCCAGTTGCGTGATCAATGGAACGGAGCTTACTATAATTTTAATTTTATCTTTTGTAACTGTATCATTTATCCAACTCGTTAGTGTATCAAACTGATCATTACTTATTAAATAATTCCCCGTTCTTTCTGTTCTGGCATCCATTACAAAAAATACGGCATGCGCACAATCGAATGAATAATAAAATTTATCGGGATCGCCTGGGTTATGTGCATGCTGAAAGATCTTGTAGGCATCGGAGGCCCAGCTGAATAATTGCTGCTGTTTCCGGCTTAAGTTCTCATTGATAAAATCATTATATATCTCGTGATCATCAATGAGCATGTATTGGGGAAGGTTTCCAAAGACTTGTTTTAATTCCAGTGAATGCCAGGTTTCTTCATAACGTTCAGCATAACCATCTCTGCTTGTTATCCAAAAAGGATGTACTGCAGTGTCAATATACATCTGGTCGCCACAGGTTAATATAAACCTGCTCTTCTCATCCTTTGCTATTTCGTCAATTCTTTTAAATTCAGGACTAACATGATCTGTAAACAACGATAAGTGGCAACTACCGAGCAGGAAATTAATTTCATCCACTTCTATAGGCATGGTTCGCAAGGTTCCTTCTACAAGCGTTTCTACTTTTTGATCGAAAATAATTTTACAGGTGTAAAGCGTGTCGGGGTCAAGATTGGTAAATTCTGTTACACCTGTGTAATACCTATCAGCCAACAAGTGAAGATCATTGATCTTTTGTTTATTTCCCTGTTTATTATTTTGTGCCGGAGTTAATGTCACTGTTGCTTTTATTGCAACCCCATTAGCTTTTACCCAAATCTTTGCGGTGCTCGTTGTTACATGACCAATAATAAGCTGTACCATATTTTTTGTTTTTAAAACAGGTTTTCTTTTTTACATCTTATTTATTAAATAACCGTCCCGTTGTAAAACCTGCTGTTTAGGAATTTGTCAATATTCTTACTGGCAACCTGGTCCCAGGCGGTTAAGTCATTAGTAATTGGAGTGGTAACAGCTTTTTGCTTGAAAACAGTATATGTCTCATGTTCTGGCCCTTTTCTTTCGGTCAGGAAGTAATCTGTGCCGTACATAATCCTGTTTCCATATTCACTTTTAACTATTTCTGCAATAAGTTGGTCATGAATGGTTCGATCCTGTAATGCATATGAGATGTCCGTATAAAGGGTGGTAAAATGTTGCATCATATCCCGGATTTGTGTAAACCAGTTCTTTTGCAGAACTCCATAAGGAGCTGCTTCTTCTTTTGACGCCTTAGGTCCGTCGATAAATGCCTTTACCTGGTTTCCACCTCCGAAGTGGGCGAGACAGAGTTTAAGTTTTTTGAGTTGACTATTGGACAGCATACTTTCAAAAGCATTCGGCTCCATTAGCCAGGAGCATTTGTTGAGGTTGTTATTGGCTTTTTGTCTTCCCAGGAGCCATTGACCCAAACTTTTCTGTTTTTTATAATTGACTCCGCCCGCTGGGTAGATGGCCTTATTGTTATATGGATCCGGGAAAGAAAGGATGCTGTCTATAAAACGTTCGTCGTTGTTGTATATACCGCCTAAAAAATTGCAATGGCTTAAAACCGGGACTTCATTTTCAGCTGCCCAGGAGAGTGTCTCCATCAAGCGTTCATCAAAAGGATAAAACCCCATACTGGGATATATTTTGAGCCCAATAAACGGATACACTGATCTGGTTTCGGAAACAGGTACTTTTGTTTCAAAATACAATTTGACCGTATCCAGGAGTTCTTTCCCAGTGACTTTCCATCGTGGATCGATTCCCAGGAAAAGCAATAACCTGTCCGGATACCGTTTTTTCACACCGATTATTTCTTCCAGCTGGCCTTCATAACCTGAAAGAGAAGGGCCCGCCCCGCATTGTTACATGTCCATAGTCAAGCCGACGAATTTAAAACTGGTGTCGTCCGGGTATTGTGCGGCCAGCGTTTTAAATACTTCGAGTTGATCGGTACTTTTCCCAATTTTAAGAAAGCTTGCGTACCGGTTACCGCCGTTTCCGCCAAAAGTCTTCAGGAGTTTCTGAACGGCCACTGAACCGGCTTGCACATTAGTGATCTTGTCAATCGCGTTAGCAAGAATTCCGGGGAGATATAGATGCAAAAATTTCTGCGGCGCATTGTTCATCGTGAACATATGACTGTGTACATTGTAATACTGCATATCAGGAGAGTTTTATATTTTTTGAATAGGCCTTCTTGAGCACGTCGAACCAGAAGGGGGCGCCAAAACACCCGGCAAAACCAGTAATGATAAAGCCGACTATTTTCCAAACAAAGAACCTGGTATTCCTTTTGGGATAAGCCTTGAAAATGCTGTAGTCGAAACCTACTGGTAGGTCCGCTACTTTAACAAGACTATCCAGACTTTCCTGGGTAATAGCGGTTTTGGCGTCGATAGCCGAATGGGAACTGTCAGTATTAGCAATATATTCAGTGTAGTAATTCACGACCGCCGTTCTTGACTTGGGTGTTACCCTGAAATAATTAAACAGCTGTATGCTGTCCACATTGATAATGATACTAAGGATCAAGCCGATAATGAACAGCTTTTTTCGCATCCGTTTTTTGTACCAGAGATTGACACGCTCGACGAATTCCTTGTACCAGTTCTCGATCTGCAAAGCCAGTTGGTTGTAGATGCCACTTTCAATAGCATCGGGTGTGGTGGTATTCAATTGTAATTCTGCATTGCTCATAGAAAGTCGCAGAAACGAGGTCACATCACTTTGTTTTAGTGTTTGCATAGCACTTTTGAAATTAGCCAAAGTGGGATTGACATAGTTGTTTTTCTGTAGGGTTGCCTGAACGATATGTGCGCTGCTCACCACTTCGATTAACACTTCGGCGAAAAGGCGCGGATTGATGTCGTTGGTTGGTTTGTTTGTTTCTCGGGTAAGCAGGTCTACAGCACCATGTAGATAGACGAGGTTGGCCCAATTGATGCCATTCGAATCGTCTTGTAACTGCTTGAGTAAATAGGCCTTCAGAAATCGACCCCGTTCTGCCATGATTTGGGCTATTGATTCCTGGATGAGACTTATAAAAATGGCGAAAAGTGCCCAGCTGATAATGACAGACAGCATTACCTGGACAAGGGAAATATTTAGAATATCCATGTCAACGTATTTAGGTGAGTAAATAGGAGAATATCGGTGCGTTATTCTTAGGGCGGAAGGGATTTTTGTCAAATAAATGGCCTTTCTGTTGGTACTTTGAAAGCGCCAATTGAGCTATAATTGATAAGCTGACAAGTGCTTATATAGGTTTCAATATAGCGTCTTTTTAATGTCTGAAAAGCCGTTTTTACACCTAATCTTGCCTGGGAAAACAAAAAAGGTGTTTTCACCCATGTCGTTAAGTTAAGACACGGTATTTTGGGGATGAATATATATCGCTGCTGTATGACA
>JAJKIL010000375.1 GCA_021154515.1 Niastella sp.
GGAATAGCAATAGGGAATCTTTTTGTACGTTTTCCATGATTGTTCAACCGGCTTTAGAGCTTGCCTAAGATCTCAGCTTTCTTTTTATTGAATTCTTCTTCGGTAAGAACGCCTGCTGTTTTCAGATCGCCCAACTGTTTCAACAGATCGAGCATTTTTTGCTGGTCAGTGCCGGCAGCGGCGGCGCCGGCACTTTGCTGTGGTTGTGGTTGCGGTTGTTGCGCCTGTTGCATCATATTGGTGAGCACAATACCAGCACCTAATCCAGCTGTGTTGGCAGCGCCCGGGTTGTCGGCCATTTTTTCCATGGCAATGCCGGCCTGCATTTGGTTGAACTGGTTCAGTTTATCACCCATCATATTGAGTGAAGTGGTTTTGTCGAGCATTTTTTCCACTTCTTCGGGCAGGCTCACGTTCTCGATATAGAACTGACCCAACTCAATACCCCAGGCGTCGAAATCAGCCTGGAAGATTGGTTTTAACCGGGTGCCTATTTCTGTAAAATTCGCGGCCAGATCCAGCACAGAAACCCCGGCTTCGGCAAGGCCTTCAGACAATTTGCTGATGATGGTATTGCGTATTTGTTCACTTACAATATCGATCGTTATCCATTGATTGGTACCGGCAAATTCCCTGATGAATTTTTTAGCATCAACTACCCGGATGGTGTATGTGCCAAAAGAACGGAGGCGTACCTGTTTGAACTCAGGGTCGCGCATAATAATGGGATTGGAGGTACCCCATTTTAAATTCGTGAATTGTTTGGTGCTTACAAAAAACACATCCACCTTAAAAGGTGAATCGAACAAATATTTCCATGACTTGAGCGTAGTGGTGATGGGCATATTCTGCGTCTTCAGTTCGTGCCGGCCGGGTTTGTACTCATCGCCAAACTCACCCTCGTTCATCAATACGGCAACCTGCGATTCCCGAACAGTTAACTGGGCGCCATTCATGATCTTATTCCCTTTGTCGGGGAATTTATAAATGACCGTATTGTTACTGTCATCAACCCAGTCGATGACCTCAATAAATTCATTTTTAATAAAATCGAATAATCCCATATGTGGTTGATTGTTGGAGTTTTCTAAAATTGGTTGTTATGCTGCATTGGTAGTAAAACCGGCAAGAAAATTACATTAATCTGCTGAAGATTTATAGCCTTGTTTAATTTAAATGAAAGAATTAATAAATGTGTTGAGGATATTTATTATTGGTACATACATGCTAAACAAAATATCTTCGCCATCCCTGTCACTCCCTTATTTAAATCCTTCTTCATAATGCCCTGATGGCACTTGCCATATTCGGGCCGGTAACGGCTCACGAACAATTATTCCCTGCACTTTTCCCCCAGACGATTTTTCATTTAACCATTTAAAACCATGTAGTATGAAAAAACTATCACTATGGCTTTTGGGTAGTATGCTGTTTTGTATGGCAGGGTATGCCCAGGTAAAACCGGTATCGCTGGGAAAAGCGCCGGACCTGTTAACACATTTTCGTAAACAGTTCACCACCACTCCACAACAACGGATTACAGGCGAACTGGCATTGCGAATCAGTACCGCCGATTCATTACCGGGAAAAATAAATTTCCGCCAGTCACTGGCTGCCGGCCAGGAATTTATGGCAGGGGAAATTGAGAATGTGCCAGGTTCTTCCTTTTTTATCCGGTTCGAAGGCGCCCATGTGCAGGGGAATATTATTCTGCGCAATACAAAAAAGGCCTACACGTATACATCAGATGATAACGGCAATGTATACATTTCAGAAACAGATATTCATAAAGTGCTGTGTATAGATTATGATAAAGCGCCGGCCAGCGCTGCGGTTAGCAATGCGGCGGCCGCAATAACAGGCGGTCAGCTATACAGTTTGCAAAGCTATCCCAATGCTAATGGTGTGGTGCTGCTTGATTTCGACGGACAGTATGTATCCGGCACTGGCTGGAACGGCGGCAATCCTATTAACGCAGCGGCGAGTACTTTAACAGATGCGGAAAGATATGAAGTATGGCAGCTGATCAGTGAAGATTACCGGCCTTTCAAACTCAACATTACCACCAGCGAAGCCGTGTATTTTTCGTACCCGGCCAACCGGCGGATGCGTTGCATTTTCACACCCACCAACACGGCGGCGCCAGGGGCCGGTGGCGTAGCTTTTTTAAATTCATTTACCTGGGGCAACGAAACACCTTGCTGGGTATTTAATGGTGGCATAAGACGGGCTGGTGATGCTGCTGCGCATGAAGTAGGCCATACCTTTGGCCTGAGCCACGATGGCAGAACAAACCCGGTTGAAGAATATTACCTGGGCCAGGGCAACTGGGCGCCCATTATGGGAGCAGGTTACTATGTGCCGGTTGTACAATGGAGTAAGGGCGAATATGCCAACCCCAGCCAAACGCAGGATGACCTGGCTATTATTGCCAACAATGCCAATGGAGGAGGGTACAGGGCCGATGATCACAGCAATGCAAGAAGAGGCGCTACACAACTTTCCATCAGTGGTACCGGAAGCGCCTTCAACTCCGGGATTATTGAAACAACCAGCGATGCCGACTTCTTTACTTTTACCACTACAGGCGGCGCTGTTTCATTGAACATCAATCCTGCTGATAAACATCCCAATCTCGATGTGCTGGCCACTTTATATGACAATGCAGGTTTTGTGGTGACTACATCCAATCCCGATGGATTAACAGCCAACCTGAGCGCAACGCTGGCGGCAGGTACTTACTATGTAGCTGTTACGGGTGTGGGCTATGGTGATCCTGCTACAACTGGTTATACTAATTATGGCTCGCTGGGTTATTATTCGATCACTGGTAACATCGCTGGCGCTGCTGCCAATACAGTCGCTACTTTCTATAAAGATTGTAATTACACCGGCAGCTATGCGGTAAGTTTAGCGCCCGGTGCTTATACGGTAAGCGACCTGGTGGCCAGTGGTATACAGGATAAAGACATTTCTTCATTCACTATTGCCAACGGCTATGAAGTATTGTTGTATAAGAACAATGCCTTGCAAGGCAGCTATACCAGCTTTAACGCCAATACCGCTTGTTTGGTGGCCAATAACCTGAACGATTCCATCTCTTCACTTCGCATCAGGTCGTTGACCAACCAGGCGCCAGCTGTGAGCTTTCTGAAACCGGTTTCGGGCAGTAAATTCCTGTCGCCCGCTACTGTTGCCATTACGGTGAACGCTTCAGATGCGGATGGCACTATCAGCAAAGTGGAATTTTATAATGGCAGCACCAAACTGGGCGAAGCAACAACCGCGCCTTACTCCTATACCTGGAACAATGTAGCAACAGGAACGTATACGATTACTGCTACCGCTACCGACGACCGCGGTGGTCAGTCATCTGCACAGGTAACTATTACTGTCACCAATGTGCCGGTGGTTACTGTATACCGGGATTGCAATTATAACGGGGCTGCAGTTGGGTTATTACCTGGAAGCTATACGTTAAGCCAGTTACAAAGTATGGGCATTAACAATGACGATATCTCCTCATTGCGGGTGACCAGCGGTTACCAGGTGCAATTATATAATGACGATAATTTTGCCGGTACTGTAGTCACCATTACTGCCGACAATAGCTGTTTGGTGGCCAACAACTTTAACGATCTTACCTCCTCTCTGAAAATAAGTGCAGTAGGTACAGTTACTGCTGCTACCGTATACAGAGATTGCGATTATGCGGGCACTGCGGTAGCGTTGTCTCCAGGTAATTATACATTGAGCCAGTTACAGGCACTGGGCATTTTTAACGACGATATTTCTTCATTGAAGGTTAACAGCGGTTACCAGGTGCAATTGTATGCAGAAGATAATTTCCTGGGCACCTCGCAAACCTTTGGTGTTGACAATTCCTGTTTGGTGACCAACGGGTTTAATGATGCTGCTACTTCCATCAAAATATTTGCGGTAGCGCCGGCTAAATCACAAGGGTTGATAACCGGGCTGCAAATTTATCCGAACCCTGTTCTCAACGAATTGAGGTTACGGAGTGAGGGAGATCTTACAGGCGCCCTGATAAAAGTGTATGACTTTTCGGGCAGAGAACTCATTGCTACCCGTAATACCAATAACCGCCTGAACGTGTCACGGCTTTCTGCCGGGGTGTATACGTTAACGGTTATAAAGAATGGAAAGATCATTTCCAGCCGGTTCGTTAAATAACGAATAATCATATGATCCCTGGTATAATAAATTAACTGTATTTATTATGCCAGGGATTTTTTATTAATATTGTCCGGTAACTTTAATGGAATAAAATCTTTATCAGGAAGGCCCTGTCCATTTGCCTGGCAGCGTTTTTCATTTCTTCCTTGCTTTTTGTAATTAATTTGCATTCCATATTATGAAAAAAATGGTGATAAATGCGTTAATAATAATAGGGATACTATACATTGTTGTTTGCGGATTGCTGTATTTCATCCAGGAGAAGCTGATCTTTTATCCCCAGGTATTAGATAAGAACTATCAATTTGGATTTGAACAGCCATTTGAAGAACTGACTATACCAACCAGTGACAATAGCCGGTTGCATGGTTTGTTATTTAAAGCCGACCATTCAAAGGGGCTTATTTTCTATTTACATGGCAACGGTGGCGCGCTTGATTCGTGGGGAGAGGTTGCGCGCACATATACTGCCCTGAATTATGATGTATTCCTGTTGGATTACCGCGGCTATGGCAAAAGTAATGGTGTAATATACGGACAACAACAGTTTTTTGACGATGTGCAAACTGCCTACGATTCACTAAAGACAAGATATGCAGAAGACAG
Source organism: Niastella sp. (assembly GCA_021154515.1). Taxonomy (GTDB): domain Bacteria; phylum Bacteroidota; class Bacteroidia; order Chitinophagales; family Chitinophagaceae; genus Niastella. The sequence continues at coordinate 4,804 of JAJKIL010000375.1, forward strand.
GATCGTGGTGTTGGGATATTCAATCGGCACGGGAGCGGCCACTAAACTGGCATCGGCAAACAACCCAAAGTTATTGATCCTGCAGGCGCCTTATTACAGTCTTACCGATATGATGCGGCATACCTATCCCATTATTCCCCCTTTTATCTTGAAGTACAAGTTTGAAACGAACAACTATCTCAAAGCCTGTAAAATGCCGGTTGTTATTTTTCATGGCAACCGGGATGAAGTGATCTATTATGGAAGTTCGCTCAGGTTGAAAACATTATTTAAAAAACAGGATAC
>JAJKIL010000376.1 GCA_021154515.1 Niastella sp.
AGTGACGAACACCCCTGGTTTGTGGAATCGAGAAAATCGAGAGATAACCCCTATCGCGATTATTACCACTGGTGGCCGGCTGAAAAAGGAAAGCCCCCACATCGTTATAGTTTCTTTGATAAAAAAGGCGAAGCCTGGCAGTTTGATGCTGCTACCAACGCCTGGTACCTGCATTACTTCAGTAACAAACAACCCGATCTTAACTGGGAGAACCCTAAAGTAAGACAGGACATCTATCAAATGATGCGCTTCTGGCTCGATAAAAACATTGATGGCTACCGGATGGATGCCATTTCCTATATCGCAAAAGATACCAGCTGGCCAGTGGTTTCAAAAAAGGACCTGAGCGAAAAATACGAAAACGACTGGAGTTATTTTTATGCAAAAGGACCTAAACTGCATGAATACCTGCATGAAATGCACCAGGAAGTGCTGAGCAAATATCCTGATGCGGTCACTATTGCTGAAACCCCGGGCATTCACAAAGAAGAAGCCCTGCAATTTGTACATGAAGACCGGCAGGAATTGCACATGCTGTATCATTTTAAAGGTATGGGGCTGGGTTATGCTAAAGACGGGTTTAAACGGCCCGACCCCAATGGATACAGTTTACCTGCATTTAAAAAAGTATATACTGAATGGAATGATGTATTTACCAAAGAAGGCTGGGGCACTATTTATTTAGGCAATCACGACCAGCCGCGGATGCTTACCCGTTGGGGAAATGAGTCCGCGGAATTCAGAATACCCTCTTCCAAACTGCTCATGACATTTTTGCTCACCATGCGCGCCACACCCATTTTTTATAATGGGGATGAATTGGGTATGGTGAATATTAAATTTGAATCTATCCAGGATTACCGGGACCTTGAGACCCTGTCCATGTATCATTACCTGCAATATCAAAAAGGAGACGTAGATCAATTCATAAAAGATCAACAGTTCGGCGCCCGCGACAACGGCCGCACCCCTTTTCACTGGAACGCCACACCCAATGCCGGTTTTACTACCGGCGAACCCTGGATAAAAATAAATGCCGATCATGTATATATAAACCAGGAAGCGCAGGATATGGATGGCAATTCGCCGCTGAATTATTTCAGACACCTGGTGCAGTTAAGAAAAGATCACCTGGAGTTGATCTATGGCGAATACAAACTGTACGACCCCGAACATGAACAGGTATATGCCTATACCCGCACGCTCGACAAAACAGCCACTTTAATACTACTAAATTTTTCCGATGAGTTGGTGCCTTATACCATTCCAAAGGAATTACATAAAAAACAGTTTCAACTGATCAGCAATAATGAAACTTCCCTGCAACAAGAAGGGCATAACCTTACACTGTTGCCCTGGCAGGCGTTGATATTTAAGTTGAAGTAAAAAAGAGCCCACGGCATTGAATGTCGTGGGCCCTTGCTGACACACATTTTTAATACCTGAATATAGCTGCCAGCTCATTTTGATTGGGCATTTGGTCTGCATCCAGAAAATATACTTCCCCTCCGTTTTGAATAGTTTTTATAACTGCTTTATCAATCAGGTCGTCTGGTTCGCTTATAGGTCCTTCCAGTCCCTGTAAAGTGAGTTTATTCTCCAGCTCATTGAACGTACCGCAAACCTGTAAGCCTTTCTTCACAAATAAATGCGATACTTTTCCATAATAGGTGGCAGGAATTATGGTTTCTATCATGGAGGATGTTAGCGCTGTTGCCAGTTTGTTTCCATAATCTTCCAGCGCGTATTTTAATGGCTGGTCAAAAAAGGGTTTCATCACCTTCATCGCTTCTTCGTACAATTCATTATCGCTTTGGTGGTGATGATTACCGGTCAATGCCTCGGGCCAGATGTTCTTATATTTTGAAACCGATCTATAGATAGGGATCAGGAATTCCTGTCCGGCCAACAGTAATGGTGCATTTTCGGCATGTAAATGCGTTTGCCAAATGGTATCATCCACTTCCTGCAGGTACATGGCAATGTTTTCATTTTCCTCAGGTTTGCCACCACCTATGCCATGAAAATTGGCGCTGCCTTTTCCACCTTTCCCACCAGTTCTGAATAAAGTATCACCATCTTTTTCTTCAAAGTGCACTACATCATCTACCCCGAATGGCATTTCATCAATTTGCAACCGTTCTATGCCAAATCCATCGGCCCGGTAAAAGCGGGGGAATTTTTTTGCAATATCGAGCAAATAAAAGTTTTCATCCCTAACCATATAAGGTATCAACGGACTTACATAAAATGATGAATTAACATGTATCAGTTGTATTACCGGCGCGCCCAGTTTTACATATTTGAAAAAGCCATCGGCTATATACACCGCCAGCCCATTATTGAGCGAACGCCAGAATGTATCCTCCTTTATCAGTTCGTATGCTGGTTGCAACACACTTTTAATAAGGGATGGATCGGCTTTCTTTTCGTTCAACTTCTTTTCCACCTGTTGTAAAACATTCTTAAACATTGACCTGTCTGCCTGTTCGTTCACTTCCATTCCCGATCTATGGGTTGGCATCAATATACTTATGCAAGGTGTTTTTTCATAGCTGGCCAGCTCAACAAAAATATCTTTGGTAAGAATGCCTGGCAGCTCTTCCCGTTGGGTTTCATTACGAACCCTGTTCTCACTATCTTTTGCCATAATAATCATTTATTACAGCAGCCTCAATAAATATACCAGCGTTGTTTTTAGTCACGGCTACCATAACCGAACTTGCCGTAGCATTATCACCGGACAAATGGGGCATTTATAGCCCATTATGTTTTAAATTTTCCGCAATAGCTTGGCTCAGTGGTGAAACATTTCTGGCCATCTTTGATGCAACATATTGGCAATAAATACTACCTTAATCAAAGGATATTCGCCGTTCCCCTGTAACCTCCCTACCCCCGCATATCGTCATACCCCAATTAATTAGTTACCATGTCAAACACCATTACTAAAACCATCTCCCTGCTGACAGCCTGTTGCCTTTTCTACCTGCAGGTATTGGCGCATAATGGCAGCATTGCCTATGCTTACCCTCTTGGCGCCATCACAGTTGATGGTAATTTGTCTGACTGGCCCGGCGATGCCAGGAAATACCCGATCGCCATGGAACTCTCTCGCACCAAACCTAAGAACGAGGCTGATTTCTCGGGGTTCTTTCAGTTGGGCTACCGGCTCGATAATCACTCCTTGTATATAGCATTCACCATCACCGATGATGATTTTATTGAAGACACCTCAGAAAATGTGCGATGGAATACCCAGGATGGATTGGAATTAAGCATCGATGCCCGCCACCTGTTGTCAGGTTCCGGCGTTGCTTCTTTTATGTACAGTAAAAAACTGCGCAATATTAATAACGCTTTTTATGATCCCTGGGCCGGCACCGCCAACTGGAGCATTATGGAAGTGGCCATGGTGCGTAATGGCAATACCCGCCTGTACGAGTGGCGCATCCAGTTAGGAAATGAACTGGTGGTTGGCAAAACAATCGGGTTTGATTTTCACGTGTTCGATAAAGACGGCGACGGTAGTTTCACCTATTCTGCCTGGGGCAAAGGAGGCGAAAAATATATGAACCCAAACAGTCTGGGCGATGTGCTCATTCTGCCCACCACGGCCAAACTGGGCACCCTTTCAGGAAAATTAAAATGGGACAAACCAACAGCGGTGAAATTACCCGGACAGGTTTGCCTGATTGCCAATAAAAACCTATGGGTTGCAACAACGTTGGATAGCCTGGGAAACTATTCGGCTACCGTGCCTGTTGGTAAATACGAGATCGGTTTATATGACAGGTATTATCGAACCGACGACCAGGTGTATGGCGCCATGCAGCAAAAGCCGGTTATGGTGGATGTAAAAGCCGCACAAAATGCAATCGCCCGCGCTGTTATCCTTCCTTCCACTCCTGTTCCGGATCTGCTTCCAGAGAAAGGCATCCTGTTCGATCTTACTGCAGCCAATGCCAGCCAGGTAGACAATTTTATTGAAACCTACATGAAGTACTATAACATCCCTGGTGTTTCACTGGCATTAATAAAAGATGGAAAACTGGTTTATCATAAAACGTATGGGGTTCGAAACGCCATGACCGGCGAAAAGGTTGATGATAATACGTTGTTTCAAGCCGCTTCCATTACCAAACCGGTTTTTTCCTTTGCGGTAGAACGCCTGGCAGAACGCGGCGTTATTAACCTCGATAAACCGTTGTACGAATATCTTCCTTACAAGGATATTGAATACGACGAGCGTTATAAGTTAATTACCGCCCGGCATGTGCTCACCCACCGGACAGGTTTTCCCAACTGGCGCTGGATGAACGAAAGCGGGAAGCTCGACCTCAAGTTCACCCCCGGCACTTCTTTTTGTTATTCGGGCGAAGGTTTTGAATACCTGAGAATGGTAATTGAAAAAATAACAGGCAAACCGGTAGAACAGGTATTAAAGGAAGAAGTCATTGAGCCGATCGGTTTGTATCATACGTTCTTCTCAAAAAACGATTCGCTGCTACGCGTGGTGGCCAATGGACACTACGATAAACGGCCAAGCAAAGCCGATCCGCCGGAGAGACCGAATATGGCAGCATCCATGCATACGGAAGCAGCCATCTTTACACGGTTTATGATCAATTTGTTAGAACAAAAAGGATTGTCCCACGGGATGTACGACACCATCCTTTCCAAACATTCTGAAGACACTTCGTATCACTCAAAGTACCCAACCTATATGGGCATGAGTCTTGAGATCCGCGAAACACCTTATGGTAAATCGTTTGGCCATGGTGGCAATAACGGGGATTTCAAATGCAAATTTGAAGTATATAAAGACCTGAAAATGGGCTATGCCATTTTTACCAATTCCAATACTTCAGATCAACTGCTCAATAACCTGCGCAAATTTCTGGTAGAAGGGAAAGACAAGCCATAAAAACAAAAACAATAATATGAATTCAGGGGATGACTGACGCATTCACCCCCTGAATTTGTCTGCATTACCACCTCTTATACTCAATTGTTATCCTCACCTTTGCGATACATTTATAAACAATGATCCCTGTAAAGAAAACTTTCGTCTCAAAAGAATTTATTGCCTTTACGGCCAGCTCTATGATATTGACAGCGCTGGGCATCGATATTATGCTGCCGGCGTTTGCAGATGTGCGCAAATACTTTTCAGCAGGTAATAGCAGCACTGAAACGGCTCAACTGGTTTCCTGCTTTTTTATGGGACAGGTAACCCAGATCTTGTTTGGCTATCTTACAGACAGGTTAGGCCGCTTACCTATTCTACGGGCAGGCATTATATTATATGTTATCACCGGATTCCTGACCGCATTTGCAGGCAGTTTATACTGGATGTATGTTTTCCGCTTTATTGCCGGCATGGGCGCAGCTGCCGTTTTTATGACGTCTATTGCTTCTGTACGCGACCGGTATGCAGGCGATGCCATGGCAAGGGTTATGTCGCTGGTTTTATTTGTATTTCTGTTCACACCCGTAGTGGCGCCGGCGTTGGGTGCATTGGTGTTGAAATTCTATTCCTGGCGCGTGGTATTCGCCATTCCACCCAGCTTTGCCGTGATCGTATTTATCTGGTCATTCCACATGCAGGAATCACATCCGGCATCTGCAAGATCAAAAAACGATCTCAGGAGCACGTTGCATAAACTTAGATCCATATTGCAGAACCGGACATTTTTGCGATATGTAACCATAGCTACGCTTCTCTTTTCGGTGTTCAGCTCGTATATCTCCAGTTCGGAACGCATCATTGGCACTATCTATCAACGTCCCAAACTATTCCCGGTAATTTTCGGCATCATCGGTTTCTTCATGGCGATTTCAGCCATTAGCAATTCCTGGTTTTCAAAAAGATTCGGCGCCCATAAAACACTTCGCATTTTATTAACGGGTCTTTTTGGCGTAGCTACTGTTCTCTTTTTATTAACCCTTTTGTTAGGTGATCCACCACCGGCAATGCTGTTCTTTATCCTGGTTGGGTTGATCTCCTGCATTTTCATTGCAGCGGATCCCAACAGTTCTGCCATTGCACTGGAACCGTTGGGTGATAAAGCAGGTCTGGCAGCTTCGGTATATGGCACCATCTTTTTCTTTGTGGGCTCCGGCATTGGCACGTTTATCAGCAACCAGTTGATAAATGGGGTTGGTGCTTTAACAACCGGCTTTTTTATAGCGGGACTGATTGTAGTAGTATTGGTATATAGTAATAGGCAATCGGGTAACGTCCGTTAGTTTACCGGCTATTTATGAGAAAACAAATCACGTGAAAAACGCTTGGGCATCATTAGCCGATTTTTACAGAACCCGCCGCCATAGCGGGTTTTAACATTTCATAAGGTCCTTACCCATACTAAAAACGGCGTTAGGTTGATTTCCAGGGGGCCATAACCCGCTGTATGTTTGCATTACGAAACGCAACAAACACACAAACAAACAGTGTAACGTTCGTAAAAATACGCAAACAAGAAATATACAAAAAAAGACTATAATTATGAAAGCAAGTAAATTAACAATCGCCCTTTTCACCTTAATCACTTTAACCGTAGGTGTTTCAACTGTATCACTGGCTAATGAAGAGCCTAAAAAGAATCCTGCTACTGAACTGAAGTTCATCGGCAACCTGAACAATTCACCTGTATTTGAATTGAGCCTGATTAACCCGGCAGAAGACGAAATCGTTGTAACTTTCCGTGACGAAGCTGGTAACGTTGTTTACGTTAATACATTCAAAGGCTCCAGCATCAACAAGAAATTCATGTTGAAATCTGATGGCTTCGAAAATACAGCACTGAATGTAACAGTTAGGTCTTTGAAGAATAACTCTACCGAGGTGTACGCTATCAACACAAATCGTACCTATGTTGAAGAAACAGTTGTAAACAAACTGAAGTAATTGTAAAGTACCACAGCTATCACAATAAAGATCCGCAAGAGTCCCTCCGATATTCGGGGGGATTTTCTTTTACCCCTGACACGGAAAAAGGGCACTCTTCAGTTTAAAACTTTTCCGGAGGCCCTTTTTTGCCGGGATAAAGAGAAACGGGGTTAGCTATCAATTGATTATAGCCGACAAGGGG
>JAJKIL010000377.1 GCA_021154515.1 Niastella sp.
CACTTCTTACGCAATCATCCTAAAGTAGGCCATGTATACTGGTGCGGCTTTACCGATCACCCAAGTTATGCCATTGCCAAAAAACAAATGCGTGGCTTTGGCGGCATGATCAGCTTTACCTTAAAAGACGACAGCGTGGAGACGGCTAAGAAATTATTATCCTCTACCAAAGTGTTTGCACTGGCCGAAAGCCTGGGTGGAGTGGAGTCCTTGATCAATCATCCAGCAACCATGACGCATGCGTCCATACCACGCGAAGAACGCATCAAGAACGGTCTGAGCGATTCATTGATAAGATTGAGCGTAGGTATTGAAGACGCAGAGGACCTGATAGATGATCTCAACGCAGCGATAGGATAAATGATGAACGGTAACTAATCTACTTATTAATGTATGAAACAGCCATCTTTAAAAGACTTTCTGAATCGTAAAGCGGAGGAGTACAACCAACCTTCGTTTATTAAAGATGACCCTGTTTCCATACCGCATTTATTTACTCAACAGGCCGACATAGAGATTGCCGGATTTTTTGCTGCTGTATTTGCCTGGGGCAACCGCACTACCATTATAAAAAAATCACGTGAACTGATGCAGGCGATGGAGATGGCGCCGCATCAGTTCATGTTGCATCATACCGACAACGATCTGAAAAAACTGTTGTCGTTCAAACACCGCACGTTCAACACTACCGACCTGTTGTATTTTATTGAGTTCTTACAATTCCATTATTCAAAACATGCCAGTCTTGAAAGCGCTTTCACGCTTGGCCTGGATAAAAATGATGACACCACTGAAAATGGATTGTCCCGTTTTCATCACTACTTTTTTTCGCTGGAACATGTCCCGCCCCGCACCCGCAAACACATTGCAACGCCTGAAAAAAATTCAACCTGCAAACGGCTGAACATGTTCCTGCGCTGGATGGTGCGCCCCAATGATGGTGGTGTTGATTTTGGCATTTGGAAAAATATTTCACCCGCACAATTGATCTGTCCCATCGACCTGCACGTGGCCCGGGTAGCCAAACGGTTTAACCTGTTGCCAAGAAAACAGATCGACTGGCAGGCAGCCATCGAGCTTACTACTCACTTGCGCAAGCTGGATCCCAATGATCCGGTGAAATATGATTTTGCCCTGTTTGGCCTGGGTGTGGTGGAGAAATTCTAATAGGCAAGGATGACTCACCCTTATTTAACTCCAAATTTTCTTATGTTATAAATAAAGCTTAACAGAAAGTATTGCTGCAATACCTGCGTTTGCCTGTCTTCAATAAAGGTTTGCGTAATGGTACGCGATACGCCCGCATTCTGTTTTAAAATATCGTATACAGCCAGCCGTAACATAGCCTCTTGCTTTTTAAACAATAATACATTGGCAGCCGCGCTCCACATGGTAACGCTTTTATTAAAGCCTGGCGCTATCTGGCTGTTGTAATTGTATTGCAGGTTATTTTCCAGTATCAGCCATTTGGGTTCGTTCCAGAAGGCGCTTAATGAAAATGTTTTGGTATTGAACGATGCGTCCTGCACCGACTGACCGGTGTAATGGGTTTTATTAAACCGGATGCTATAGGTGGGCATAATGCTCAGCACCTGTTTATACGTAAAATTCAGTCCCACGGACTCCGAAAGACTGTACGAATTGGAGGTTACAGGTTCCAGGTTGCTGAAAGTTTTATTGCGGCTATAATAGCCATTGCTACCCAGGTTCATTCGCAGCACTACCTCCCTTCTCTTCCAGGTTTTGCTGTACTGCAGGTTCCCCGACGTTCCATAGTTTCCATTTACATTCACCGGCTGACTGTACTGTTTCCCCACATCATCGAACCAGGTTTGGGTAATGATCTGGTTTTGCGTGCTGTTAAACCCAAAACCGGCAAACCAGTAGCTGTTCCCTTTTGATTCGCGTACCTGCATGTTTATGTTATGAAAAAATGAAGGCCGCAGATCGGGATTACCCAACTGTACATACAAGGGGTTGCTGTTATCGGGTACCGGTTGTAATTGTTGAATGGATGGCTGCTGGCTTCGGCCATTGTAATAAACAGCTACACTGCCGGTTTTACTGAAATTGTATCCCACGTTGGCAGAAGGCGTAAAGTTCAAATAATACTGATGCAGCAGATTCCCTGAAGTAATGGTAAGATTATCCTGCGTTAAGAACTGCACCCCTGAGCCAATAGCTGCGCGGTATTTATCCTTGTTAAAAGTAAAGGTTACATCAGGCGTATGCGTTATATTGGTATTACTATAAGCATTGGTGAAGGCGGTGTCTTCCAGGTCGTATTTACCGGTAACCGCATTAAACCGGTTGGTGAGCTTATCTGAATAATTATAATTCTTCGAATAATTATAGCGGAATATGGCGCTGATATACTTATTCACCGGTTCGGCATAGGTAGCAGTAAAATTCAGCATTTTGCCAGTGTTACTGCCGGTGCTTCGTTGATTTACCAGGTCGGTGCTATCAACCAGGTTGTTCTTGTAAAAATCATTTTGCCCTATATTATCACTCAGCGAGGTCTGATCGTTATAATTATAATTCAACCCAAGGGTTAGGCCCCGGCCCTGTTTGCGAAAGCGATGACTGATAAAGAGTTCGCCACTGATATCTTTGCCATTGCCTTTTGTACTATACGTATTCCCGCTGGTATTTATCAGATCGCCGTTTTCTGCTTTTGAATTGGCCACCTTGCCGTTTACCGAATTACTTATATTGGTATTTACATTTGAAGTAATGTGAACTTCAGTCAGCGTATCGATATTGTAAGATGCATTCAGCGTGAAGCGATGATTGCTGTAATCATTCACATTGTTGTCATCGGCATTATACCAGAAAGAAGAATCAGGTAAAATGTTTTTCCGTTGTGATCTTGAAAAGTTATCCGTATGGCTGTTGTTATAAAAATAACTACCGTTCAATTTTATCTGGCGGCCAATGTTATCACTAAAGTTCAAACCACCCGAAGCAGCGCGGGTAAGGCCGCCCCCGCCCCCATCGAGCGTACTTTGGCTGGTTGAAATATTAAAATCACTGCCTGAAATACTTCCGCGATTGGTATTATTGGCGTTCCCGATAATGCTGAACTGTTTAGTGCCATTAAAGAAATTCACCATGCCGCCCCCTTCATACCGGTCATTGGTGCCATAACCGGCGCTCAATCTTCCAAACCATCCTTTCTGCGCTTCCTTTCGCAGCGTAAGGTTTATCGCAAGGTCTTCATTGCCATTACTGGTTTTATTAAAGCGCGATTCCCTGCTTTTATTATCAACCACCTGAAGTTTATCAATGACATCTTTGGGCAGGTTCTTCAATGCGATCTTGGGATCGCCGCCAAAGAATTCCCGGCCATCAACCATCAGCTTCGATACCTTTTTGCCATTGATGGTAATGTTCCCGTCCTTATCAACTTCCACCCCGGGCAATTGCTTTAACAGGTCTTCGATCATGGCATTGGGCATGGTCTTAAAGGACGATACATTGAACTCCAACGTATCGGGCTTTACCGATACCGGCGGTCTGAGTGCCCTGACAGTGACTGCTTTTAATTCATTGTATGATTTAATCAACAGAATGGTATCGAGCACCAGTACTTTGGCGTCAGGCTTCAGACTAACCGCCATGGTAAACGTTTCGTATCCGCGGTTAGTAATAACAAGCGTACAGGAAGTGCTTACCGGAACGTCTTCGATGGTAAATTCGCCTTTTTGGGTGGTGAGCGCATAATTAACAAGGGAAGAATCTTTGGCTAAGTAAACGGCCACTGAAGAGGACTCGAGCGATCGACGGCTAAATGAGTCTACAACCGTACCTTTGATAACCCCATAATGGGTTCGCTGTGCCTGAATACAGGTACTAACCAATAAAAAGCATACAATTATCCCAGCACTCCAACGCATATCCTTCGAATAAGGTTAAAATGTTACTGTAGTGTGAGGGTCAATGAATGCTTTGAGTATCCACCATTCGCTCCTGGTGCATCCCGTTGTAAAAATAGTCAATTGACGCCACAAGAATAAAACCGCCTGTAAAAATTTATTCGGGTGACTAACGGGGTGCTGGTATTGCAGGATAATTTTATAATATAAAATGTACTTATTTACATATTTATGCAAATGCCTGAAGATAATATCTCTTTAGTAAAAGCGCAGCTGAGCGGGGATTTTAACCTTCCTGTTACAAAGGATAAAGTACAGCTGGTAAATTGCCTGGCGGAAGGCATAAATCAGTTGATACAAACTGATTTTACGCGGCTTATCAACATATTATACCGGATAGATATTTCGGAAAAAACCCTGAAAGAAACCCTGGAAAAGCGGGCTGATGAGGATGCCGGCCTTTTGATTGCCCGGCTGATAATAGAACGGCTGCTCCAAAAACAGGAAATGCGGGCAAAATTCAAAACCCGGGACAATATTCCGGATGACGATAAATGGTGAATAATTCCTAAGTTCGCTCTATGAACCTGATAGAGGTAGCCAATTGGCAGCAGGCTCGTGAATTTATCGACCTGCCCAAAAGACTATATAAAAACGATCCGCACTGGATTTGTCCGTTGGATAGTGATGTGGAAGCAATTTTCGACCCTTCCCGTAATGTTTTTTTTTCCCATGGCCTTTGTAACCGCTGGTTACTGGCCGATAAGGATGGCCAGCTAATTGGCCGTGTAGCCGCCTTTATAAATTACGAAAAATCACATAAGAACCCCCAACCAACCGGCGGGGTGGGTTTTTTTGAATGTATACAGGACAAAAATGCCGCCTTTTTACTACTCGATACTGCCAAAGCCTGGCTGAAAAGCAAAGGCATGGAGGCCATGGACGGCCCTATTAATTTTGGGGAGAACGATAAATACTGGGGACTGCTCATCCACGGGTTTAAACCACCCAGCCTGGGCATGAATTACAACCCACCTTATTATAAAGAGTTTTTTGAATCATATGGTTTTACCAAACTATATGATCAGCTCACGAACTTTTTAGACGCCACTACGCCCCTGCCCGAGCGGTTTACCAAGATTGCCGACTGGGTAATGAAAAAGCCAGATTATAGCTTCCGGCACTTTGATAAATCGAAGTTTGACCAGTATGCTGCCGATTTTCGCGAGATCTATAACGATGCGTGGAGTAATTTCGAAAACTTCACACCTATTGAAATGGGCACCATCAAGGAGTCGTTCAGGCAAATGAAGGCAATTATGGATGAAAGGATCATCTGGTTCGCCTATTATAAAAATGAGCCCATCGCCGTAGTGCTTTGTTTACCCGATGTAAACCAGATCTTAAAACACGTACATGGCAAACTAAACCTGTGGGGTAAACTAAAATTCTTCTGGTACTCAAAAACCCAGCGGGTCGAAAGGCTGCGCATCATCATTATGGGTTGCAAGAAAAAGTTCCAGAACCATGGTATTGAATCGGCGCTTATTCGCTGTTTGCAGCTGGAGGTATTGCCGCGTAATACCATTACCGGGGTTGAACTGGCCTGGGTAGGCGACTTTAACGACAAAATGATCGCCCTGCATGAGGCTACAGGCGCCAGGCAGGATAAAATACATCGCACTTACCGATATATATTCAAGTAAAAAGTTGACCAGTTGATCAGTTAACCAGTTGATGAGTTAACTGGTCAACCGGTTAACTTTTAAACATTAAGTCTCTTACCTTCTCTTTATCTTCTTTTTCCTTTTGCAGATCGAACATGGTGCCGAAGACCCGGTCCCAGATAGTGGTGCTAACCCCATAACCCTTATTCTCATTCTTATAATGATGCAGGTGATGGTTGCGCCAAAGTGGTTTCATCCATTTAAAAGGCGGGTTCCAGGCGTGAATGGCATAGTGCATACTGCCATACAACAGGTAACCCAAAATAAAGCCCGGGAAGAACATAAACACATTTTCGCGCATTACCAGGAACATCAATCCAAAAATAGCCGATGCCATAATGAGACTGGGTACCGGCGGCAGAAATAACCGTTGTCTGTCGCGCGGATAATGATGGTGATTACCATGCATGGTATATACAAACTTTTGCACCCGCGGGCTTTCGCTAACCCAATGGTACAAAAAGCGGTGAGCTATATACTCAAACAGAGTCCAGAAAAGCAGGGCCCCGATAAATGTAAGCGTAATGCGCAACGGAGTAAAGCCAAATCGATCATTGCTGTAATACAGCATATAGATGATCACCGGTATATACATACCCCAAATAACCAGCGGGTGTGTTTTGGTGAGCATCTCAAGGTATTGGTTCTGAAACAGCCGTGCCTGTCCTTTATTATGTATCTTCTCAAATTTCATAAACCAGTTGATATGTGGCAAAATTACATAGTTTCTTCAAAAATATCCTCTGTTACCCCATTCGTTTTCAACAACTGGTAATGTTTGCTTAATGAAGCCCCGAGAGAGTACTGCCGGTAAGGCAGGTTGTATTTTTCAGCATACTTTTTTAACAAACTGGTTACCTCAGGGTAATAAATGTGATTAACGTTCGGGAACAAATGATGCGCCACATGATAATTAAAACAGCCCATAAAAAACCGGATGAACCAGTTATCGTTGGTAACGTCATTGGTAGTGGTCAGCATGTGCATCATCCAGTGATGCGGCAAACTATTCGATTCATCGGGCAATGGAAATTCCGAACCGATATTGGCATGCGGACTTAACAACACCATCAATGAAAATACGCTGGCCGTAAGCAGCATTATTACAAACCCGGTTATTACCTGCAACCAGGTTACATCCAACACCAGTTTAGGCAGCACGATCAGGTAAAACAAAAAGAAAGCCTTGAATGCAAATAGTTTTACATATTCAACTCTGGGAAAGGTCACCAATTTCCAGATGGTTTTCTTCTTATTAAAAAAGTCTTTAAAATCCCGTACCAGCAACCAGTTGAATAAGTATAACGGGTACAGCAGGGGCATATAAATATGCTGAAACCGATGAATAGGCAGCGCACTGCCTGTAGGAAAGATACGCGCCAGGTTACTCTGTTCAATATCCGTATCCCAGCCATTCACATTGGGATAATTGTGATGAAAACGAATATGCCGTTGTCGCCATACAAAGCTATTCGCACCCATCAGGTCGAACAGGTAAACATAACCCTGATTTAATTTTTTGTCGGGAAAGATGGTGTTATGAACCGCATCATGAATGATATTCAAAAAAATCATCACGAGGAAAACACCCAATAAGAAATAGCTGGGGTAAAAGATACCCGGCTGGTTACCGGCTACCAGGATGGCTGTATAAGTAAAAAGATACATGGCGGGGAAGAATACAGCTTTCAGTAAAATGCTGCCCCGGCGTTTTGGTTCCAATTGCTGTACTAGAATGCTTACATCCTGACGCAATTGGGAAAAGATGGCTTCATCGCCATTCTTCGCATAGCGTGGTTTGGTTACCTTCTCCATCAGGAATTCGCTTTATGATCTACTCCTATCTTAATAAATGCTTGCCAGGGTACCGTCGTATAGTTGGAAAGGTTGGTGCAATATTCATAACCCCATTATCAAAAAATGGTTCAACTACGTTTGAAAATTTTGTTCGCCTGATTTTCTATCCGAATTTTAATGACGACCGTTAGGGAAATATTTCCACAGTTCCAGCTACTGTAATAAATTATTGACGGTGGTCAAGGTGTATTTCCTTTGGCGGAGATAGTTAAGCAATGCAGGAAGCTGGTAATAGAATTTATCTGTACGGGCAGGATGTGTACCTATGTGTATCAGCAGGATAAAACCATTTAAACCGGTGAGGCTTCGTTGTTCATAATTAATAATTGAATCTAATATTGCCGCACTGCTGCGGTAGTTCTTCATATCGGGTGTGGTGTAATCAGCATTGCTGTAAGTGCCCGGGGTGTAATTCAACAGTTGTATTCCCTGTTGTTTGGCCCACACAGCAATAGAATCATTGTACCATTCATAAGGCGGAAGAAAATATAATGCATCTTTTTTATTGATACCAACCACAGCCATAGCCTTATAGTTATTGGCCAGGTCATGAGTAAATTGTTCATGTGTAACAAGCACACTGTCACGTTGGTTCCAATCGCAATATAACAGGTGTTGGTCAGAGTGAGGCCCCAGATAATTACCTTGTTTCCGCAACTGCGTTATGATCTGTTTGTTAGCCCCATTGCGATAAAACCGCCCGGTAAAGAAAAAGGATGCCTTACTATTTTCCTTTTGTAATAACCGGGCTATATAAGCACTGCCATCAGCATACTCGTCGCCGGTAAAAACAAGGGCCAGTTGCTTTTTATTTACGCTTCCCCGCGTAATGGCTCCGTGATCATAGGTAACAGTTGATTGTTTAACCTTCCCTATCTCTTTGGCGGCCAGTAAATAAACCAGCGAGGCCGTTCCATCCATAGTTGGTTCATTGGTGCTATAGTCGCCATAATCATCATGATACACAACAAGGTCGCTTTGGAATGCAGCATATTCATCGGGCTCATTCTATGTTATACCAATAAGACTTTTATAAATAGAACCATACACCGGTCCATCAACCAGCCCGCCATCTATGGGATAATGACCTATATGACTAAAAGCCGAATGCGGATCTGTTGGCGTATCGCCTCCGGCAGGTAACCCATACACCATACTGGTGCCCCAGGGATTGCAACCCAATAACCAGTCAAAGCAAGCCTGTTCCAGTTCGCTATAGGTAGCATCGCCGCTCAACTGGCGGTACCAATAACATTGTATGGCAAATGATGTAGTGAGGTTGTTACTGCACCAGATAAATGGCACGCCCCGGTAAAAGGCGTTTTTCCGGGCTTTCTGCCATACGCGTTCGATGCCTTGTTTATAATAATTTATTAGTGTGGCGCGCTCAGTACCTGTTGACAATTTTGCCAGTTCATAATGCCCGGTATTGATAAACGGGTACCACTGGTAATGGCGGGCAGTATCTGCCCCCAGCCAGGGCGTTATGGTTTCACCTTTAGCGTAAGTTTGAGCAGCGGCTGCATATTTTTTATTGGCCGCGTTTATAGCAGCAAGGGAAGCACCAGCCAGTTCCATATCATCTGTCCAGTTATCTTCTTCATAAAAATAAGGCGAGCGCCCCGGTGCGGTTTGACAAACACCCGGTTTTTCAACGCCCAAAGCCCAGGCTGATAAGGCCCGGTTTTGCAACAACGTATCCTGGAATAATTGAGCGCCCAAAGCAAATGCACTGGCAAACTTGCCAGCTGTGGAAGCCAGTCCGGTTGACCGGTTCTTATACTTTCCAAAACCCTGTGGTTGGGTGGTACAAAAGTATACGGGCCGTTCAAAGCCACGGCCATAAAAACTATCTTCTTTGGGCAACCGCATTCCATGATGGTCGCGATCGTCGGCAATCTGGTTAAAAAGCCAATCCTTTTGAGGATGCATTTTAAGCAACCAGTTCAGCCCCCAGCGGGCTTCATCCAATACATCAGCCCGGTTATTTTTTCCGGGTAATCCATTTGCCAGGTACTCATCGCCAAATGCGGTGGGGAAATCGCGCGCCGCCGCGAGCAAATGCCAGGTGGCATTGGCGGAGTGTGTTACATATTGCAGATAATCGGAGGCATCGTGCCAGCCACCACTTACATCTATATGCGTGCTATCGGGCATGGGACCATACAGCGTATAGCCGTCATGCGTATGGCAGCTGTCTTTCAGGAATGGATTAAACCCACTGCGTTGCTGCCGCAGATATCGTAAACAAAAATCCGCAGCACCTTTATACACATCGGCCCCAATGGTAAATTCAGGGGAACTGGCCTCGCCTGCTTTTATAATATAGCGGCCCGGTTTTTTGAAGGCGGTAAAATTCAACCGGCCCGTTTGGATAAATGGTCCATACCCGCCATATGCCTTACCGGCTTTTCCGGTAAAAACTGTTTTTCCGCTGGCTACATCAATAATAGAAAAACCGGTAACAGCATTTTTCTCCTTGCTGCACCATACCGCTACTTTGGGGTTATCAGGTTTGTAGCCCAATAAATTTATTCGCACCCAACTTGTTTGCGTTTGTGCAGTAACGGTAAAACCAATGGTGGTTAACAGTAAAACAATAAGAATGCAAGGCAGACACTTCATCATACAATCAATTACGATAATCAAACTGAAAGGCGCTCAGGTTGGGCGAATACTTTCTTTTCCGTTTCAGTTCATATTGGTAAATAATATTTCCTACTTCCTTAAAAAAAGGATACCCCGTTTCTTCATACTCATATTTATCATCATTCAGCACCCCATCGCTGTTCACATAAATATTACCGCTTACCATGAATTCAATCTTATTCCTGAAATCCACGATATAGGCCACATCGGTTAAAAAGCCATACGACCAGCCCGTTTTATTAAATACCCGCATATAAGGCGGGATCTTGCTGCGCCAGGCCTTGAACATAAAGAATTTGGTATAGCTGTCGAAAAACTCGGTGGTGTCATAACGCGGGTAATCGCTTTCTGATGGCAGTTCGCTCATATACCGATGCAGGAATGTATAATCATCGGGTTGCAGGTGAAACTGTTTTTCAGCAGGTGTTACCTCGGGAAATAAGGCAGCCTGCAGTACCTGCTGCATATCTTCCAACGGGAAATTATTATGCGTGGTAAAGTCGAAAGGTTCTTTTATCAAACTATCATACCGGTTAAAATGCGCCCGGCCAATCAATATTTTCTTATGAAAATCGAACGGGTCGGGGTTGTACAACGGCAATTGCCTGTACAACAAACTATCGCCCTGCATAAACCGGATGGGGTTGGTATGCCGGTTCTCATTTTCATCCATGGTCACAAAGCGGCGGGTAATACGCGTATCCTTATAACCCATTTGCCACAGGCGTTCATTCAATTGCTGCTGGCCAACAAATTCATACAAGCGGTTATAGGCATCATTATCGCTGACCAGAAAGACCTTCTTTACGTATTGGGCTACAGATGGCAGGTAGTTAGCGGCGCTGCTGTCGTATTTTACTTTTGTCTGGCGGCTGAAGGCGCTATCGGTAAGCATGGTGGTGTATTTGGTAACACCATACTTACTTAAGGTATTGATCTTTTCCAGGGCCAGCAAGGCCGTGGGTAATTTAACCATGGAGGCAGGGTTAAAGTATTCATCGCGGTTCACCCTGAAATAATAATTGGTAAAATGGGGTTTGTTATGTTTATCCCGGTCGATCTTTGTGTATATAAGCTGGTAATGAAACGTATCGGGCTGGTTCAACACATCTTTTAAAAAGGGCGAAGCCTGTTCACGGATCAGCTGTTCAAGCCATTTATCCGTTTTTCTTTGTGCACGAACCACGCCAACTGTTGCTAACAAGGCTGTTACTACCACCAATTGTTTCATGGGCAAAAGTTACAAACAAATGAAACCGGATGATAATTTTTTATACCGCAGATTCCGGCAATCGGCAATCGGCATTTTGGCCTCGCGACATTATTCAAACTCCTAATTTTTTAATCTTCCTACCTCATGCCTCTCTTATCAACTATATCAACTCCATCAACCCTATCAACCTCTTCACTTTTTACCTCCTACGCCTCACCTCAATCCCTGGTTAACTTGTCAACTTGTTAACTCGTCAACTTGTCAACCAGTTAACCTAAATTGCACCCCATTAAATACTGCCATACATGAAACTTATTTCTTACCTCAGCGAAGGTCATGACCGTGTAGCCATACTGGTAGACGGACTACTATATGATGCCGAAGTTTTACACCCCGATCTGCCGACAAATATGAATATGTTCCTTGTTTACTGGGAAGACGCCTATTCCATGGCGCTGGCTGGCGAAATGATGATCAAAGAAGGAAAGATCCCCAAAAGCAAGGGCTTTCCGTACGATAGCGTCACCCTTCTGGCCCCCGTTCCTTTTCCCCACTCCTGCCGCGATGGGTATGCCTTTCGCCAACATGTGGAAGCGGCCCGGCGTAACCGTAAAGTGCCCATGATCCCCGAGTTTGACCAATACCCCATTTTCTATTTTACCAATCACCATAGCATTCAGGGCCCCGGCGACATTCAATGTATGCCCGATCATTTTGAAAAACTCGACTTTGAGTTGGAAGTGGCCATTGTGATCAGCAAACCTGGCCGCAACATCAGGGCCGAAGACGCCGATGAATATATTGGTGGCCTGATGAACATGAACGATATGAGCGCCCGCCGCCTGCAAATGGAAGAAATGCTGTTGAACCTGGGACCCGCAAAAGGAAAAGATTTCTCCACCGTTATAGGTCCCTGGCTGGTTACTTTAGATGAATTACAACAATACGAAGTGCCTGCAAAAGCCGGCCATACCGGTAAAAACTTTAACCTGCGTATGCAATGCCGGGTAAATGGCAAACAGGTGAGCGATGGCAATATGAAAGATATGGACTGGACCTTTGCCGAGATCATTGAAAGAGCCTCCTATGGCGTTGATCTGAACCCCGGTGATGTGATCGGCAGCGGTACTGTAGGCACTGGTTGCTTTTTAGAATTGAATGGCACAGGAAAACTGAACGATCCCAATTACGTTGAACAATGGCTGCAACCCGGCGATGTGGTGGAAATGGAAGTGGACGGGCTGGGCATTCTCAGCAACACGATCGTACAGGAAGACGATGATTTTTCATTATTTGCCAGAAAAAAATCAGTTTAATTCGCTGCAACATGATCATCGATTTAAAAGACCTTACACCGGTGCTGAAACAAAATTATCTGCAACATGCCATAGCGCCCCGGCCTATTTGTTTTGCCAGCACCATCGATAACGCAGGCAATGTAAACCTGAGCCCCTTCAGCTTTTTCAATATGTTCAGCAGCAACCCGCCGATGGTGATCTTTTCACCCAGCCGGCGGGTGCGCGATAATACCACCAAACACAGTTTACAAAATGTACTGGAGGTGCCTGAAGTAGTGATCAATATTGTTGATTACGATATGGTATACCAAACCAGTTTGGCCAGTTGCGAGTTCCCAAAAGAGGTGAACGAATTCAGCAAAGCAGGGTTTACTGCCGAACCGGCTACGCTCGTAAAACCACCCATGGTAAAGGAAAGCAAGGTAAAAATGGAATGCAAAGTGCATGAAATAAAACCACTGGGCACCGAAGGCGGGGCAGGCAACCTGGTGCTTTGCGAGGTACTGCGCATGCATATTGCCGATGAAATACTGAATGAAAACGGGATGATAGATCAGCGCAAACTGCACCATGTGGCCCGCCTTGGCGGCGACTGGTACTGCAAGGTGGATGAAACCAATCTTTTTATGGTTGAAAAACCCAATACCAAACTGGGTATTGGCATCGATGCGCTGCCCGCTCCCATTAAAAACAGTAAGATCCTTAGCGGGAATAACCTGGGCCAGTTGGGCAATGTACACGAAATGCCGGTTATTGACCCTTCCTTTGACGATGAGCGCCTAAAAAGCATTTTTCAGTACTATTCCGTAAATCCCGCCGAAATGGAAACCGAATTACATATATATGCCAAAAAGCTGTTGAGCGAAGGCAAAGTACAGGAAGCCTGGCAGGTGTTACTGGCGCTGAATTAGTTACCAGTTACCGGATACCAGTTACCAGGAAAACCGGTAACCGTAAACTGGTATCCGGTAACTGGTTTTCCCTACCTTTGCAGCCGCATTTGCAATTATATGAGTACACAACATTTGTCTGAACAGGAGATCATTAGACGCGAGAAATTACAGGAATTACAAAAGCTGGGTATCGATCCATACCCCGCACCGCTTTAC
>JAJKIL010000378.1 GCA_021154515.1 Niastella sp.
ATTGGCCACTGCCTACTGCCTTTTTACTTTGGCAACCAGATGGGGTAAAAAAATAGAGGTAGGGTTCTACCATTCAGGAATGAATGAAACCGTACCTCTCGATCCGCATGAAACTAAAACCTTAGTCAACTTATAATAACCATCCTGATTTTTTTTTGGTCAAAGGCCTTGGTTTTGATACAGGCCTGTTTATTGTCCATTGCTGTATATACCCTGCATAGGTATGCAGGCCAGCAGGCACTACACGAAGCTCCGGTTTACCGGTTCTGCTTACACTATCAAAATTTTCCAGTGAATTCAACAGTATATCGGCCAGTTTATCAGAACTGGCTGTTCCATCAGCCATTTTAGTAAAGGCTGAATTATCGGTGGTGAGTTTGTGATTGACCTTCTTAGCTCCTTTATCAATAGATTGATTGGGAATTGCTTCCTGGTATTTTATATACCGGGTTGAATGAGGGACAACGTTCTGTGCCTGGCTATCACTATACAATGATATAGCCAACACAGCCAATAGGGTGTTTTTCATAAATACGGATTGCTAGGGCAAATTATAAACGAGCCTTTCAAAATTTTATTGGTGCTACAAATCTAAAATAAACACTTACCAATAACAGATAGTCAGGCTAGATCGAATTATACTAATAACAGTTAAACGCTCACAGCTATACGCAAACGTATACCAAACACATCTTAATTGAGCAAACCAATCGTTACCGGCAGGTACTTCTAAAGTAAAATGCTGTGTGCTGGTGCCAGGGGGCCATTACCTGCCTAAAGCGATCGCACCCAAGTTATAAAACATTCTATAACAATAAAATAGGATAAATACTTCGCACAATTTCGTCCTAATTGTTTTCCCACCCCGGCGAGGTACGGAAAATCCCTTATTTTGAAACCCAAAAGCCGGAATACAGCCAAAATGCGTGCTTTTAGCTTAAAACTTACACCTTGAACATTATATCGTAAATTAGCCGCTACAATAGTAAACTCACAATGAACGCACAACAACAAAAACCTATAATAGGCATTTCAATTGGTGATTTAAACGGTATTGGAACAGAACTGGTTATAAAAACCCTTAACGACCACCGTCTGCTTGAACTTTGCACACCCGTAATTTTCGCTTCCAATAAAGTGATCAATTTTTACCGTAAATCGGTACCCGATATCAATTTTGCCTATCAAAGCATTAAGGAACTGAACCGCGTTAATTTTAAACAGATCAATATTTTCAACTGCTGGGAAGAAGAGGTGGGCATTACGCCCGGACAATTATCCGATGTGGGTGGCAAATACGCCATTAAATCGCTGACTGTAGCGGCACAGGCGCTGAAGGAAGGCAAGATCCAGGGGCTGGTTACCGCCCCCATTCATAAAAAGAATACCCACAGCAGCGAATTCAATTATACCGGCCATACCCCTTATTTGAAACACATTTTCGGAGTACAGGACGTGGTCATGCTGATGGTAGCCGGCAATTTCAGGGTAGGTTTGTTAAGTGAGCATGTGCCCATTAACGAAGCCGCCAAACATGTAACCCGGGAAAACATTCTGTCAAAACTCAGCATCATCAATAATTCGCTGATAAAAGATTTTGGTATTGATAAACCCAAGGTAGCGGTTCTGGGTCTGAACCCCCATGCCGGCGACGAAGGACTGATTGGCCGGGAAGAAGAAGAAATTATTAAACCGGCTATAAAAGATGCCCGTCATTTTATGCTGGCCATGGGTCCTTACAGCGCTGACGCATTTTTCGCCCGCCGTCAGTATGAAAAGTTCGATGCCGTACTGGCCATGTATCACGACCAGGGTTTGATCCCCTTTAAATCGCTGGCCATTGGCGAAGGCGTGAATTACACAGCGGGCCTTCCAGCCGTTCGTACTTCACCTGACCACGGCACTGCCTTTGATATTGCTGGTAAGAACAAAGCCGATCATACTTCTTTCTTAACTGCTATTTTTGAATGTATCGATATCATCGAGCGCCGTAGCGCCTATGTTGAAAACCATCGCAACCCGGTGAAGAAAGTAACACCGGCGATACTGGCGAATGTAGAGGATGAAAAAATTGAAGAAGATCCCAACAACGAATAATCAACCGCATTGGATAAAAATAAAATCCTCCCAATAAGCCGGGAGGATTTTTTATTTTGATAGGACAAGTAGGCTAAGGTTTAAGAAATAAGATGCCAGTCATTGCAACTATTTCATTCCTAAAAAAATAGGTTAAGGTTTACGAAGTGTGTTGCCCGGTACGGGCAACCACTCCATGCAAAAGCACAAGCTAAGGTTTACTAAACGAGGTTACACATCAGAGCAACCGACGCATAAGTTAAGGTTCAAGGAAAATTTTGCGTACAGCGATATAATATCAGCTATATCATGCCAAATACAGGATATCCCCCACGTTGCCGTGAGCAGTAAAAGAAAAGCTTATTAAATATTTTGGAGCGCCACCTGGTATCTGTTGTCTTTAACCACCAACAGCTCCTGTTTCTGATCGAAACAGCATTCGTTCTCTATAGATAAGATTGTCCGGTAGGTGAAACGTAATTTGAAGAAACGAAGGAAAAAAGACATGTTTTCAGTTTTCAGGTGTACTATCAACAATTATAATGCGCTTTTATAACGCATCTGATGAATATATTATTTCTTTTAAAGTGTAATAAAAAAATGCACTTATTCATCAAATGGCTGAGTATCACCCAACTGAATTTAATAAAGAGTAAACTATTTGACATTGATCAATACGCACATAAAATCATTCGTGTTGCTGCGTTATTTGAAGATGTCATTTGCTAAACCTTTGTTGATTGTATAGCTGGTGTAAGAGAGCTGAATTTTGCCTTTTTGAGTACCGGTTGCCGTAGTGGTTTTGGGTGGCTGGCCACCTGCATCATAATCGAAAGCAAGGCCTTTGGGTAGTTTATAATCCTTGGTAGTAAATAAAAAGGAGATAGTATCGGGCAAGCCCTTGCTGGCATATTTGCCATATTGCATTTCCATTTCATAGGTGCCGTTTTCGCGGGTGGTAATAATGGCTTTCTTTACCAGGCCTTCCTTTTCATCGATGTACAGCGTTGACACCACTATATCGCTTTTTTCATCCAACGGCAATAATTTCACAATAGTTACTGGTTCATTATTAACAGTACCTTTTCCGGCGGGTACAGCGGTATAGTTATTCCCTTCAAATAAAGCTGCCAGGTTAATATTGCCGCCACCCTTGGGTACAATGGAAATCCCATCCTGTTTTTTGATCTTGAATTTATCAGGCTTTTTATAGAAGATGGTCACTTTTGACTCGGGCACTTTCATAAACGCCACATCGGTTTTCATTATCCCCTCTGCTTCGTAATCATTTACAAGACCCAGTTTATCTTTTACCTTTTTTATGAGGTCATTGACATCTTGCGCCCGGCTTACAAAACCGGGCAGCAGGAACAGCAGCAGAAAAGCGGGAACCGATAATTTCATACCCAGAATATTCATACTACAAATTTAGCACACGCCTTTTTGCCGGGTACAAATAAACTTACATTTAACGAAGCCTTACAGAAAGCTGTCGGCATCGCGATAGGCTTTTATGAGCGCCGTCTCACCCTCCTGCCCTTTTTGCGAAATTCCATGCTCCATACCCAGTATTCCTTTATAGCCTTTTCCATGTATGTGTTTAAAAATATTCTTATAGTTCATTTCGCCGGTACCGGGTTCATTTCTGCCGGGATTGTCACCTATTTGCAGGTAACCGATCTCCTCCCACCACCTGTCGAGGTTGTTGATGATATCGCCTTCGTTGCGTTGCATATGATACATATCGAACAACATTTTGCAGGAAGGACTGTTCACCGCTTTACAGATCATATAGCCCTGATCGGAGTGGCGCAGGAACAGGTCGGGATTGTCGCTCAGCATTTCCAGCACCATTACCAATCCATGTGGTTCCAATACAGCGCTTGCTTTGCGCAGGGCGGCAATTACATTGACTGTTTGTAGTTCGGGCGAAAGCGATCTTTCATAATTACCCGGCACCACTGTCATCCATTTGGCGCCGCAGCGTTTAGCTACTTCCACCGCAATCTTACAATCATTCATCATTTTATCAATCCACTCCTGTTTACCGGTAGTAAGAGAAGTTTTCCAGTGCCAGTTGTCTGAAGTAACTACAAACACCCCCATGTTCATGCCCAGCTTTTGAAGGGTGTCGCCAATTTTCTTTTGCAGCTCGGGCGTGCGGGCCATCATGCCATTGTCTTCAATAGAGCGAAACCCATGGTCATACGCAAATTTTATCTGGTCAATAAAATCGGCGCCCGCACTATTCTTGAACATCCCATCATGGGTGGCATAATTTAAATTGAAAGGTTTATCTGCAGCAGGTATTGGTTGCTGACGGGAAGCAGTAGCAGCAGAAGCAGTTAGTAATGAAGCGCCAGCCAGCGAAAGCTGTTGCACGAAGTTCCTTCTTTTCATATAGTGCCGTTTAGTACTTAAAATTATGGATAATAATATTTAGCTACATGGCAATTCATTGAGAAAACAAAAAATAAACTGCCGCTAATAGTTTAGGGTTTCTTTATCGTTGTACGACATATAAGAAATCGGCAGTCAACAATCGGCAGTTAATCCACAAGTTGGCGGATGTTTCACTATGCAAACGTTTACATTAACTAATCCGGGGTCGGGTTACCAATGGAATGATTTAATTTCTTAATTTCCATTTCCTTCATTAAAAGAACACCTGTGAAATCAATACAAATTGTAATATCATTATTGTTTGCGGGCGCTACCGGGCTAGCGCAAACAAATAGTTCAAACGCAATTGCACCCTATGATCAAAATATACCCGGCAGTTCCGTATCGTTCAGCATGGTGCCTGTACAGGCCGGCAGTTTTAATATGGGCAGCCCCGCTGGTGAAGCAGGGCGTAAGGCAACAGAAGGACCGGTAAAAAAAGTGCAGCTCGATGCCTTCTGGATGGGCGCCAAAGAAGTGACGTACGATGAATTTTTATTGTTCTTCAACGATGAAAACACGCCGCGCGAAACGGAGGTGGATGCCATTACGCGGCCCACTCCGCAGTACATTGACCTGAGCTGGGGCATGGGCAAACAAGGTGGGTTCCCGGTTAACAGTATGTCGCAATACACGGCTATGATGTACTGCCGCTGGCTGTATAATAAGACCGGTATTTTTTATCGCCTGCCTACTGAAGCAGAATGGGAATATGCCTGCAGGGCCGGCAGCACCAGTACTTACTTTTTTGGGAATGATGCTAAACAACTGAATGATTATGCCTGGTTCGCCGGTAACAGCAACAGGAAATACCAGAAAACAGGACAGAAAAAACCAAACGCCTGGGGATTGTATGATATGCTGGGCAATGTGGGTGAATGGACACTTGACCAATACCGGGATGATTCTTTCACTGCCATTGGTTATGCAACATCCAACCCCATCATAGCACCAACG
>JAJKIL010000379.1 GCA_021154515.1 Niastella sp.
AAACAAAGACTGGAATGTGTCTGTAGGTGGTAATATCAACTTCAATAAAAGCAATATCGATGAACTGGCTGGCAATGTAAACGGTCTGTATAGCGCAAGCTGGTCCGGTACTCAACAATATCCGACGCAGGATTATATTCTGCAACAGGGCCACCCTGTTGGCCTTGTCCGTGGCCTGAGATATGATGGTTTTTATACGCCTGATGATTTTGATTATAATAATGGTACCTATACCTTAAAAAAGGGACTGCCTAATAATAGTAATAATATTGGCGTTGTGCATGGTATTCCCAGTTCGAATTCGGCTGCCTATCCCGGATTACCAAAATTCAGAGACCTGGATACGAATGGTATTATCGATGGGAACGATCTGGCTGTTATTGGAAACATGAATCCTGTTCACACAGGCGGGTTCAACGTAAGCGCTTCGTATAAAGGTTTTGATTTTGGCATGTACTTTAACTGGAGCTATGGCAACCAGATCTATAACGCTAATAAGCTGGCGTCGTTATATGGCCCCAAGGAAGCAGGCGTTTATGAAAACCACCTGGCCATTCTTAAAGATGCTTATAAAATCTACGATGTACAGAACGGACAGCTGGTAAAACTCACTACACCCGATCAGTTGAATGCCGCCAATGCAAATGCTAAATTACCCCTGGCGTATAATGAGGTAGGCGTAACCTCATCGCTGGGGATCGAAGACGGTTCATTTTTGCGCCTGAACACACTGGTGTTGGGTTACAACTTGCCCAAATCTATAGTGTCTAAAGCGAAGATCAGTCATCTGCGTATTTATGGCAGCATCTATAATGTGTTTACGCTTACCAGTTATTCCGGGCTCGATCCTGAAGTAAACGTAGATCCTAACCACAACAACAGCCAATATCCCACTACCGGGCTTGATTTTGGTGCGTACCCCCGGCCTCGTTCTTATGTTGTTGGTGTGAATCTTAGTTTCTAATTATTAAAAGCGCAAAAATGAAAAAGTTAATAAACTATATATTACCAGTTACGTTGTGCATTGCTTTTACCCAATGTAAAAAAAGTTGGTTGGATACAACTTCCCCATCCAACGTAGACGATGCTTTCGTTACCTCCACGCCATCGGAAACTTTCAAAACGCTTTCGTGGTGTTATGCCAACTACCGGCAGAACTGTGTTATGGGAACCTACAGATGGAACGACCCCATTGGTTCGGATGCTGAAATGTACCCCGAGGATGGCTCCAGTAATAACCTGAATGCCATTTTACGGTCCGACCTGTTGCCTATAAACTCCGCTTCAGGTGGATTTAACGGTTTGTATAGCACATTGGCCCGGGCAGTCAAAGTAGCCGGGCTTATTAAAGCAAAAGCAGCTTATCAGACAGATGTGGCGGACGGTAAACCTACCGACTGGACGCACCTGTACGGCGAGGCTATGACTATAAAGGCGCTGTGTTATTTTGATCTGATAAAACATTTTGGAGATGTGCCTTATGGTTATGAAAATACAACTGTAACAGATTATTCCCTTAGTTCCCGGTTTGATATCTACGATAGCCTGATTGCGGACCTTAAAAATGTTGAATCCCTGATGTACAAAATAGGCGAGGGGGGAATAAATGCCGAACGGATGTCGAGAACATTCTGCGATGCCCTGATCGGGGAACTGGCGCTTTTTTCAGGCGGCTATCAAACCATCCGTACCGATGTAGATGGTTTATATGGAAGTGTAACATTTACCAAAAAAGGGGCTGAACAATTTGGCTGCGTATATGCCCGGCGTACCGATTACCTGGATTATTACAAAATTGCCGATCAGTATTTGCAGGCCGCCATCGATAATAAAGGTGCAGCCAATTTAATTACTACCGACGGCAGACCTAATGCGAGCAACCCCTTTCAACGGCATTTCCAGTATTTTGCAGATCTGCAAACGAGTCCGGAGTCTTTGTTTCAATTGGGCAATATCAAGGGCGGGGTACAGGTAACCACCAGCGAATATCCCTATGCATTTGGCCGGCCATCAGATGGCGGCAGCGCCAATGCGGCGCCTACCAAAACGTTCGGCGCGCTTCGGATCATTCCTAGTTTTTACTATGGGGAATTTGAAAATGGCGATAAAAGAAGGGATGCCAGTGTGACTGTTACCGGGAGCAATGGCGATGGAAATGAAAAAATACTTTCTTTTACCCCGGGAAATAAAAGCACCGGTGGCATCGCCATCAACAAATGGGACGAGAACCGGATGAACCCACCCTACACGGCAGCTCAAAGAAACTCGGGGATGGATTGGCCGATCCTGAGAATGGCTGATGTGATCCTGCTATCGGCTGAAGTGAAAGCTGAACTAGGGCAAAGTGCTGCTGCTATTACGTTGGTGAACCAGATCAGGCAACGGGCTTTTGGCAATACCAATCATAATATAAGCGGATTGACCGGTGATGCTTTAAAAGAAGCAGTATTACAGGAACGTAAACTGGAACTGGTGGGCGAAGGAACCCGCCGCTGGGATCTGATCCGCTCAGGAAAGTTCCCTGAAAAAGCCATGGCGGTTCGCCAGGACATGGCGACCCTGATCAACGATCTCAAAACACAGGGCTTCCATAAATTTCCCAATGGTAACCAGATCTCTACTTATATCTATACAAAAATGATTGCCTTAGCCAACCCATTGACCTATGATGTGACCGACAGCACCAGACCGGAGCTGTACCCTGGCTGGCGGGGTCAATTTAATTTCAGTACAATAAGTTCTGTAACAGTAAAAGGTACCGCGCATAACCTGGCCATTCAGGGTTTATTTACAAATATCGATGCAACCACTGCGGCTACTCTGGTAAGCCAGGGCTATGTAAAAACCAATTGGGGCATTAATTTAATAAGCGCTCCTGCTACTATTGCCGCCTATGACCGGAATATTTTGTCGGGGATCACCAGTCCCAATGATCCGCCCCGATACTACTGGCCAATTCCAACTGAAACGATCAGTAATTCGAAAGGAAAAGTCACCAACGGTTACGGATTGCCACAGTCATAACAGACTTAAAAAAAAGGATCGCATCTCGCGGTCCTTTTTTATTCCTTAATTTTATTACATGAACGAAAGCAAATGGATCCATAGTTTTCATAAGCTGCCTGCCATCATCAAGTTCTTTATTTCATTGGCTGCCGGGGTAATTTGTTTCTTAATAATGAGAACGGAATCTATTCCATTCCAGCTGATGTCAGGCTGGGTTTGCTTTTCATTGGTAGATCTGATCTTAACCTGGATCACCCTGTTTACTGCTCACCCCCAGGAAATAACCATCATTGCCAAAAAACAGGACTTCAGCCGGTTGCTTGTCTTTTTTATCATTCTGGTGGCGTCGATCGTAAGCCTGGTAGCCATTGTATTGCTGTTACGCGCATTGCCGGCTCCGGGGCAAAGGGGCTATTATTATCATATCATCCTTTCTATAACCTCAGTTACCTGCTCGTGGATCTTGATCCATACCCTTTTTACTATCCGTTATGCACACCTTTTTTATACCTCTAAAAAGGAAGATGCCATTGAAAAGGAATATAGAGGCGGATTGGATTTCCCCAATGAGAAAAGACCCGATTATCTTGATTTCGCTTACTTTTCCTTTGTGGTTGGTATGACCTTTCAGGTCTCCGACGTAACGGTGTCATCTGGCATCATAAGGCGGTTGGTATTGTTGCATGGGCTCATTTCTTTTTTATTTAACACTACCATTGTTGCGCTTATCATAAATATTATTGCCGGATTGATCCAAAAATGATCCGCCGATTTAACCGGCAGATAATACTGCGGTCACAGCCTGCTAATGCGAATTTCCTAGGTTTGGCATATCCTTTTTAAAAGAATATGTGTGGAGCAGGAAATCGTATGAAAGCATGTTGGCAATATTTTATTAATACCTTACTATGCACATCGTTGCTTGTTACCCTGCATTCCTGTCTTCCCTGCATAAATTGCCATAAGTTGCAAGGTGGGCTGACTAAACAACCTGTATCTTATAGCAGTGAATTACCCAACCTGCCTACTGCATTCAGTACCAGCCCACAGGTTATCCCATTGGAGCGAAAAAAATTGCATGAGATCTCCGGTATCGCTGCAAGTCATCAGAATAAAAACATCCTGTATTTAAACCAGGACAATGGGCATCCGAATTGCATTTATCTTACAAATACCAGCGGCCAGGATCTTGGCAAGCTGATCATTCGCGGCAGCAACAACCGCGATTGGGAAGATATAGCCCTTGGCCCTGGTCCAATGGCTGACCATAGTTATCTCTATGTTGCTGATATTGGCGACAATCACGCCTGGCATGGCAGAATACGCATTTATCGTTTTCCCGAACCGGATCTGACAAACGCTGCGTTTCCTGTTCAGAAAACAATAAAAAACGCCGAAACCATTACATTACAGTATCCCGACGGGCCACGCAATGCAGAAACAATTTTGCTCGACCCGCTTACCCGCGATCTGTATATAGTCACAAAGGAAGATGATAGCAGTAATATTTATGTAGCTTCCTTTCCCCAATCTACCCGCCATAAAGTGGTGCTTAAACCGGTAATCACATTACCCTTTCACCTGGTGACAAGCGGCAACATTTCATCAAATGGCCTTGAGATCTTACTGCGCAACGAAGAGTACTACTGGTACTGGAAACGTACAGCGGGAGAAACTATAGCCGCCGCATTGCAAAGGCCGCCTCGGCAAATAACACCGGTAAAAAAAGAACCGCAAGGGGAAGCCATCTGCTTTTCACCCAATCAGCAGGGTTACTTTACCTGTTCAGAAGTGAATAGAAAACAGCATCCTGTTATTTATTTTTATCAAAAGGATTCTACCCTGATAGCACATTATTAATTTGAGTTTTGATAGTAACGACAATCAACTTTTTTTTATAGTGTTTGGCGGGCTATTTGTGGCAGATACTACATTAATAATTTCCTTCCCCAGAAAATTTATATTGTCCTTCCCGAAAGTTGATAACGCTGCTTTTCTTCACTAAACATAAAGGAGGCGTTTATGGCAAAAAGAGGATCTTTACACTCGGGTTATGTCCTTATTGTTATTCTTTCTCTAGTATCCTGCCGTAAGGACATCGGCAAGTTTTGCGATTGCAAACAGGATGACATGGTGGCATCTGTTTCGGTATTTGCTTCCGGGTTCAATAATCCGCGGGGATTGGCATTTGGGCCCGATGGGAACCTGTATGTAGCAGAAGGCGGTATTGGCGGCACCGATTCAACAACCGGTAAATGCACCCAGGTTATACCACCTGTGGGGCCATACAGGGGAAGTAAAACCGGCGCCCGTATTTTGAAAGTAGATAAGAATGGAATGATCAGTACGGTAGCTGAAAATTTACCATCGAGCCAAACAGCGCCCACATCGGGTAGCCTTGTTAGCGGTGTTGCTGATGTAGCTTTTCTTGGCACTAACCTGTATGCAGTGTTGGCAGGTGCAGGCTGTTCACATGGAGTAGACGGGATACCGAATGGGATTGTAAAAGTGAAAAACAATAAAAGCTGGGATATGATAGCAAATCTCAGTGAATGGCAAATGGCGCATCCGGTTGCCAAACCCGAAGAAGACGATTTTGAACCGGATGGTACCTGGTACGGAATGGTGGCAGTAAACGGCAGCCTGTTTGCGGTGGAACCAAATCATGGCGAGATCGTGAAAGTAAACACTAATGGAAAAATTGATCGCCTGATCGATATTTCGGCCAGCCAGGGCCATATAGTGCCAACAGCCATTACCTGGTATAACGGAAACTTTTATGTTGGCAATCTGAATGTTTTCCCGATCACCGGAAATAGCAATGTATATAAAGTAACACCTGCAGGCAACATCAGTATAGTAGAAAAGGGATTCAGCACAATCCTGGGTATTGCTTTTGACAAAGCAGGCGGCCTGTATGTGCTTGAAAATACAACCGGCAATGCCGAACCAACACCGGGCACTGGTGATATTATCCGGATCGATGCTTCGGGAAACCGGCGCACGCTGGTTACCGGCTTAAACCTGCCTACTGCATTGGAGTATGGACCCGATGGTAATTTGTATGTTTCCAATTGGGGCTTTGGTCCGC
>JAJKIL010000380.1 GCA_021154515.1 Niastella sp.
CGGCAACGGTTGTCATTGAATTCCCCGATGCAGGTTTCAGACAGGCATTGGCAACAAAAGGCGATGGCCGTTTTACTGTGCCTAACCTGCGTGTTGGCGGTCCCTATACCGTTACAGTTAGTTTTATAAATTATCAGTCATCAGTTACCGATAATGTTTTTCTGGAGCTGGGGCAGAATAATTCAGTAGAAATTCAATTGCATGAAAAAGCCGCCGAACTGGAAAAGATAACAGTGACCGGCAGAGGAACTATCTTTGATAATAAAAAAACCGGCGCTTCAACCAACATCAATAGCCGGTTAATAAAAACATTGCCTACCATTAGCCGTTCGGCCGACGATTATATTCGGTTAACGCCATCGGCTTCATTTACTTATAATGGACTTTCTTTTGCGGGCCGGAACGGGCAATACAACAACTTCTCGCTCGATGGGGCGGTGTTCAACAACCCGTTCGGATTGGATGCGCCTACGCCGGGCGGACAAACCGGCGCCCAGCCCATTTCGCTCGACGCCATCGATCAAATACAGGTAAACATTGCACCTTATGATGTGACCCAGGCCGGCTTCACCGGGGCTGGGGTGAACACGGTAACCAAATCGGGCAGTAATAATTTTACCGGAACTGTATATGGATTTTACCGGAATGAATCACTCACGGGATCAAAGATTGAAAAGAATAAACTGGTGTTGCCCGATCTGAAACAACTGCAGGCAGGTTTTGCCCTGGGTGGTCCCGTTATAAAAAATAAACTATTTTATTTTGTAAGTTTTGAAACCGAACAACGGAAAGACCAGGCATCTTCCTATGTAGCCCAAAATGGCTCCAACGTTGGCAAAACCAATACCAGTCGCGTGTTGGAATCAGACCTGAATCAGGTGAGTGGTATTTTAAAAAGCAAATTCAATTATGATACCGGTCCCTACCAGGGTTTTACCCTGGACCAGACAAACTACAAATGGCTGGTTAAGCTCGATTGGAATATTACAGATAAGCATCGATTATCATTTACCTATAACGGGTTAGATGCGCATAAAGATAAACCCGCTCATCCCAGCGCTATTGGCCGCCGGGGCCCCGATTTTACAACGCTCCAGTTCAGGAACTCGGGATATGAGATCGTGAACAGGCTGCAATCGTTTGGCGCCGAGTTGAAATCAACATTTGGCAGCGATTACGCTAATAAATTAAGAGTGGTGTATACAACATTCCGGGATAAACGCAATCCCTTCTCCAGTCCATTCCCGGTTATAAATATTACCAAGAACGGGGTACGATATATCATTGCAGGGGAGGAACCGTTTTCCATCAACAACCGCCTGAACCAGGATGCCTTCCAGATCACCGACAACTTCAACATGTTCTTTAAAGATCATACGGTCACTGCAGGCGTTTCTTTTGAGTCGTTCAAATTCGCCAACTCATTTAACTTAACCGGATATGGACCCGCTATATTTTCTGATGCTGATATAAAAACGTTTAGCGACAGTGTACCTGTAAGCGGAAATTACGTTTTTGACGCTTACCCATTGGACTATGATGTTACCTATGCCCGCAACAGGGCTGCTGCCGCCCAGTGGACCTGGTATTATTTAACCGTTGGACAGGCATCTGCCTATGTGCAGGATGAATGGCAGGCGGCCGATCGTTTCCGCATAACGCTTGGTTTGCGCATGGATATTCCATTTTATTTCAATGCCAGCTATCGCAATCCAATTGTGAATGCTGATGGTACTTTCACCGGCAAATACGACGAAGGCAAACCCACTTTGCCTAATAAGGATAACCTGACCTTATTTAATAAAGATGGTAAACCGATCACCAATGGCCCCGGTAAGGATGTAGATAACACCAGATTGCCGGATAAGAAACCATTGTTCTCACCCCGTTTAGGATTTAACTGGGATGTAAAGGGTGATAAAACGGTGCAGGTACGCGGCGGTACTGGTTTATTCACCGGCCGGTTCCCGTTTGTGTGGATCGGCAATCATATCGGAAATCCATACAGAAGTTTCTACAATGTTACCGATCGTGATTTTAAATGGCCACAGGTATGGCGCTCCAATATTGGTACTGATCTGAAGATCCCGTTTGGAACTATATTCACGGTTGATTTTGCCTATACCAAAGATGTAAATGGTATGATGGTGCGTAACTATAAACTGGGAACGCCCACCGGCACCCTGAATTCAGGAACAGGCGATAAACGAAAAGTATACCTGCCAACTGACCAGGGTACCGACAACACCTATGCCTTTACCAATACCAGTGTAGGTTATCAATTCAATGGTACCTTCCAGGTACAACAATTTTTTAAGAATGGATTATACGCTATGGTGGGTTATAATTACCTGATTGCAAAAGACGCCAGTTCTATTTCTGCCGAAATATCGAGCGATGCCTTTGATCGCAATCCTATTTTGAATAATGCCAATGCGGCAGTGCTGTCGCGTTCGTTGTATGGAAATACGCATCGCATTGTAGCTGCTTTCTCAAAGCGGTTTACTTATGCCAAGAACCTGGCGACTACCATTTCCCTGTTTGGTTCCTGGAACTCAGGCAACCGCTTTGCATATGTGTATAGCAGTGACCCTGGCAAAGATATTAATAACGATGGAACTACAACAAACGATCTGTTGTATGTGCCTACCGATGCAGAGATCAACGTCATGCAATTTGCTCCACTGAAGGATGTGAACGGAAATGTTCAGGATGCAGCTACACAGCGGCAGGCGTTTAAGAATTTTATTAATAATGACAAATACCTGCGCAAACGCCGCGGTCAATATACGGAGAAATATGCAGGTGAGAACCCCTGGGTAAGCCAGGTTGATCTGCGTATTCTGCAGGATTTTATTATTCCCGTAAAGAAAAGATCATCTACGTTGCAATTGAGTATCGACTTTGTGAACATTGGTAATTTGCTGAACAGTAAATGGGGCGTGGTGAAATATGCCACTACATCAGGCTATTTTCAGCCACTGTCGGTTGCCTATAATAACAATGCGCCCGTTTATCAGTTCGACCCTTCTTTAACCTCTACGTTCACGGCCAGTCCCGACCTTCCTTCGCGCTGGCAAATGCAGGTGGGGCTGCGCTACATATTTTAAGATTATTATGGATATAGTAGTGAATAAGTGATGTTGAAAAGCTTTACAGGTTACAGGGTTGCAAGTTTCAGGGAAAGCCAAACAAAAGGGTTCCCTGCAACCTGTAACTTGTAACCTGCAACGGATTTCAGAGTATTTTTGTTATGGGAATACTAAAGGATACGCATCAGTTGTTGTAAAATCGGAGTGAATATTTAGTAACGGTTACGGAACAATTAAATGTTTTGCCCCCCGCAGAAATATCTACTCAAATCCCTAACTTGCCCCGTAGTTACCGATCCACTGTGTTTAAACAAAATACTTCTATTTAGATCTCCGGCGATTTTCTGAATTTTAAAAACAGATAGTAAACAGGGAATGTAGTTTCACAAAGGTAATTCTATGTCCATTGCATAGAACAGGTATTCAATTGTCATTTCTTAACCATTAAATATTATCTAATGCGAAATGTTTACCTCACCATCAAAAGGAGTGTTGTTCTTGTTTTATTATTATGTTGTCAGTTTGCCATGGCGCATCCCATCGATCGCGGGAAAATGGCAGCTGATACTTTACATCCCGACACCATATCACCTGTGATCAAATCATTTACCCCAACCAGTGGTAGAAAGGGTACGGTGGTAACGATCTTTGGTTCACATTTTACTTTTGCTACAGCAGCACGCTTTGGTGGCGTACTGGCCGATAGTATTATTATTTATTCCGATACCGTTATTAAAGCTTTTGTAGATACCGGTGCTACAGGCAGTGTATCAGTGACTACACCAAATGGCACCGCTTCAAAACCTGGCTTTATATTTATCCGGGATACCATTCCTGTTCCTGATTCACCCCGGATTATTTCGTTTTCGCCAACCAGTGGTAAAAAGGGAACAGTAGTTACAATCTTTGGGTCACATTTTACCGGCGCCTCTTCAGCGCGCTTTGGTGGTGTACGGGCCGACAGCATTTTTATTTACTCCGATACCGTTATTAAAGCTATTGTTGGTACTGGTGCAACTGGTAGTGTATCGGTGACTACACCACGCGGTACGGCATCAAAACCTGGCTTTACATTTATTGTTGATACCACGCAAATTCCTGATAGCGCACGGGCACATATATATTCATTCTCACCAACCAGTGCACGCCGGGGAACAGAGGTAACAATTGTTGGGAATAACCTCAGATATGCCTATCAGATACTTTTTGGTGGTGTTAGTGCTGGCAGTTATATTGTTTATGGCGATACTGTTATCAAGGCAAGAGTGGGCGCCGGGGCCAGTGGCAACGTAATAGTGAACACCCTTTACAGTGGCCTGGCGTTTAAAGCTGGCTTTACCTATATACCGGATTCAACGAGTGTGCCTGATACCACTATTCACGACAGCATACCGCCGCATATTTATTCATTTACACCCACCCACGCGAAACGTGGCGATACCGTATACATCTTTGGTCATTATTTCCTGTATGCAACTGCGGTAAAATTTGGTGGTATTCCTGCCAATCGTTTCTTTGTTTTGTCTGACACGCTTATCAGGGCGGTTGTAGATAGCGGCGCCAGCGGAGCTGTATCAGTGATTTCATCAATTGGGCTGTCGGCAAAAAATGGGTTTACATATATACCCGACACAACAGGTACCCACGACTCATTAGCAAGGGTGGTGGTTTATAATACAAATGCGACGATCAATTCAAATTTGTTTGCATTGTATCCAAACCCGGCATCAGGTTATGTGATCTGGCAGCAACCAGCTACCGACCATATTGCTCAATTACAACTGGTTGATATAAACGGCAGAATAGTAAAGACTATTTCTCTGGGAAAAAGTACGGTACAAACAACCATACCAGTAAGTGGCTTACCTACCGGTATGTACAAACTCGTGTGGAGTGATGGAAAGAATAAGCTGACGAAAAGCTTACTGATTAAATAATATAGAGACGAGTACTATAAATACAAAAGTCCTCCCGGCGTATGGGAGGACTTTTTGTTTGCGGATTGTTATTTAACTATTGGTCAATATCGGTTGACGTAGCCAGCTCTTTTACTGCGGCCATATCATCCAGTACTGCTTTAATTTTGGCGTCGGCAAACTGATAAGCATCCTTGCCAAGGAATACATGCAGCGGTGGTTCTTTTTGTTCGGCAATTTCAATCATAACGGTTGCGGCTTTGGCTGGGTCACCGGCCTGGTTATGGTTGATGCTTTGCTGGTGTGCATCTTGCGTTTCACGCACCAGTTTATACTCGCCGATCTCATTTTTGGGCACACCTAATGAGCCGGCCAGGAACTGCGTTCTAAAATATCCAGGCGAAACAATAGAGACTTTTATGCCGAATGGTTTTACTTCAGCAGCCAGCGATTCAGAAAAGCCATGCATGGCAAATTTAGTAGCAGTATAACTTCCGAAACCAGGGAAGGCGCCGGTAAAACCAGCAATTGATGCAATATTGAAGATATGCCCGGATCTTTGTTTGCGCAGGTAAGGCAACACTTTGCGGATCACATTCAATACCCCAAATACATTCACGTCGAAATTTTCTCGTACTTCTTCATCAGACAATTCTTCCAGGCTGCCTAACAGGCCATAACCGGCATTGTTCACTACAACGTCAATAGCGCCAAAATGGGCAATGGTATCCTGGATACTTTTCTCAACGCTTTTTTCATTTGTCAGATCAACAGCTAGAGGAAGAAAGGCTTCGCTGTTATCACCTACTGCCTGTTGCAGTTCGTTGATGTTACGTGAAGTTGCTGCTACCCGATAACCTGCTTTCAATAATGTTTTTACCAGAACTAGGCCCAGACCTTTTGAAGCGCCGGTAACAAACCATATTTTCTTATTCATACTAAGTTGTTTTTTCTTTTGTAAGATTTTTAATTGTTGTTGCTCGTTCATGAACTGATGAGGCAAAGTTATGTAGAGAGGTAGTGTGGGTTATTATAGCTTTCAAACACAAAGTTGCATTATTCAAACATGGGTGTGAGTTGACAAGTTAACAGGTTAACAAGTTAACAAGGAAGAACACTTAAGTAAGTGAGAAAGGAAGTAAGAGTGGGGTAGGTTGATAGGGTTTATGGAGTTGATAAAGGAAAATACAGGCAGAGTGTGATTTGCGTTTTTTAGATGCGCTGCGAGGAAGTGTTGAAGGGTAGAGGGCAAAAAAGTAGGAGGAAAGAACTGCTGGACAATTCTTTCCTCCTAATTCTTACTTAATTCATTCAGCCTATATCACATGTCAATTAGTTAACTTGTCAACCTATCAACTTGCATTTAACCTGGTCAACTCGTCAACTGGTTAACTGGTCAACTCTCCCCAAGTCATCACGAAAGCTAATTACGAAACGACGACGGCGTCATACTCGTCTGCTTCTTGAAAAAATGATTAAAGTGCGCCGGTTCCTCAAACCCCAGGCTATAACCGATCTCGGAAATATTCCAGTTAGTGTGTTTTAATAATGTCTTTGCTTCACTTATCAGCCGGTCAAATATATGATCGGTGGTTGTTTTACCGGTAGTAAGGCGGATGGCGCGGTTAAGGTGATTGACGTGTACCGATAATTGTTCTGCAAAATCGCGGGCTGAACGTAAGGTGAATCGCTGGGTGGGTGATTCAATCGGGAACTGCCGTTCTAACAATTCGGTAAAAACAGCCGTGATGCGTGCATTGGCATCTGTATGCTGATACAGGGTTTCCGTGGGCTGCATCTTCAACGCATAATGGATCATCTCCATAATGTAGTTGCGAATGAGATCGTACTTATATACATAGTCCGATTTCAATTCATCGATCATCTTATCAAATATCTGGCTTACAAATTTGTCCTGCGATTTATCCAATCCGTAGCTGGGTTTGTTACCCGCAATAAACATGGGGAGGTCTTTGATGCCGCCACGGATACGTTCGGTAAAAAATGCTTCCCTGAAAATGCAAAATGCGCCTTTGGGGTCATCGGTCAACGGTTGAAACGTATAGGGAACATTGGGACTGAAAAATATAAGTGTAGAGCCTGATACTTCAAGGCTTTTTTCTGCATAATGATATACATATGAACCTTGCATCAGGGCTATCTTGTAATAATCACGGCGGGTATATTCAACCGGTGTTTTACCCTGACCCACGCAATCCTCTACCTTGAATACATTAAAGTGCCCGATATCTTTTTTCAGGTTATCTGGCAACCAGTTCATTTTCTGGCGATAAAAATCTTCCAGTGTTTCTGTCTTGGCCATATCGTAAATTTAAGCAATTTGTAGTTTTAAAAGGCTGATTCGTATCAGTCCTTCCTTGTAAAATTACGACGCTCCCATGGCCGGGGCTTTATGGGATTCAAACAAAAGATTGCAAAATTCAAACAATTGCTGGTCACTTCCTGTGGATCAGTTCTTTATAGCGGCGATCACTTCCTTAAGATATTTGTTTTCATCAACCGTGCGAACCCCGAGGCGTATGACGATCAGTTTTTTAGATGGGATTATAAAAATGTTCTGTCCGCCATAACCGTCGGCAAAGAACATGTCGGCCGGCGCATCGGGGAACCAGCGTTTGCTGGGGTCTTTATCATCCTTTCCGTTCAGCCAGAACTGGTAACCATAGCGCTGTTGTTTGTTGGAAGCAGCGGGTTGAATCGTTTCTTTTACCCAGTTTGCGGGAAGCAATTGTTCCCCGTTCCATACACCATTATTATAATATAATAATCCAAAGCGGGCAAAGTCGCGGGCGCTGGCGTAGCTGTAAGAAGAGCCCACATAAGTGCCGGAAGCATCGGGCTCCAGCACCAGTGAATACATATTGATCTTATGAAACAAAGCCTTATAAGGAAAGCCGGCATACACGGAATCACCCAC
>JAJKIL010000381.1 GCA_021154515.1 Niastella sp.
AACCCGATTTTCGTACTTCCTGTTTTTCTTCCTATAGCTACCAATTACGTCTTACCTCTTTCTTCTTACCTCCTGCTTCACCCGCCTTCCTTTTCACCGATTCCCAAACTAGAACTACCTTTGCCATTCAAAAAATGAAGCATTGAAGCAGAAAGGGGATCTCGTAAACAACAGGAAATCGGCAGGCTGGTTATGGTTTTTAACAGGAATAGGGTTTTCAATTCTATGGCCTTCTGCTGCGGTAGCTACCAAATATGGTTTGCAGGTTGCACAACCTTTTGTGCTTTGTATTACCCGCTTTTTTATTGCCGGTTTGTTAATGCTGTTTATTGCACATGGCATTTTACGCAAACGTTTTCCGCAAAAACACGAATGGAAACAATTAGCCATTTATGGCTTACTGAATATTTCGCTGTACCTCGGCATATATGTCCTGGCCATGCAACATATATCTGCCGGTTTAGGCTCACTGGCCATAGCCACCAACCCGGTGCTCATCAGTCTTATGGCTACGGTTATATTTGGTCATCGTTTACGGCTGGTTACCATCACCAGCCTTATTCTATGCATGTGCGGAGTATTACTGGCTGCCTGGCCTTTGTTTAAACACAGCTTTGCCACACCTGGTGGCATTAGTCTGTTAATGCTTAGCATGATCATTTATTCAGCCGGTGTTATTTACTTTTCCAAACAAAACTGGGGAAACCTGCACATCCTCACCATCAATGGCTGGCAAACCCTGTTGGGCGGATTGTTTTTATTACCATTCGCTATTGCCACATATGACAAAACAAAAAATGTCTGGGGATCTAACCTGCTGTGGCCTGTGCTCTGGCTGGCCATTCCGGTATCCATCATTGGCGTTCAACTTTGGTTGTACCTGTTGAGGGACAATGCCGTAAAAGCTTCTTTCTGGTTATTCCTTTGCCCGGTGTTCGGATTCATTATTGCCAGTGTTATGATGCAGGAACCCATTGGTATTTTTACTGTTGCCGGCATGCTAATGACTTTAGCCGGTTTGTACCTTGTTCAGAAGTATAAATCCGAATAACAAATGGCTGTTTTTCCAAATGTCTTCTGCAGAAATTCTTTCCTTATTGCGTAAAAGGTGTTTCCAATTGCGTAAGGCATAAACACCTTTTTCGGGAGAAATTTGCGCAAATTTATTTGCGCAAAAATCATGAAAGGAATTAAATCTGAGATGAAAGGAATTTACACTGTAGCACTGTTATTATTTGCAACACTACATGGAATAGCTCAGCAAGCCACGGTAAAAGGCATTGTGAAAAACGAAAAAGGCGACACCCTTACTTCCGCATCTGTTTTTATCAAAGGAAAAAAAATAGGCACCGTTACTACTTCAACCGGTCAATACGAATTAATAAATCTGAATCCCGGTTCATACACTGTACAGGTTTCTTTAATTGGGTATGAACCTGC
This sequence comes from Niastella sp., assembly GCA_021154515.1. Classification (GTDB taxonomy): domain Bacteria; phylum Bacteroidota; class Bacteroidia; order Chitinophagales; family Chitinophagaceae; genus Niastella. Next base: position 1,441 of record JAJKIL010000381.1, read on the forward strand.
CACCCAAAAGATCAATATTGCAGCAGGTGAAACGCAAACTATCGACTTTATTCTGAAAGAAACGAAATACGAACTGCAACAGGTAGAGATCACCGGTCGCCGCGAAACAGGCTACAAGAACACTACTTCTTTCATTGGGTCAAAAACCGCTACGCCGTTGAAAGACCTGCCTCAATCGGTAAGTTATGTTACCAAGGAAGTAATGCAGGACCAGGCCGCCGCCCGCGTAGGTGATGTGGTAAAAAACTTTAGCGGCGTTAACCAGTTTACCGCCAATAACGACATTGCCATCAGAGGTTTCAGGATATATGCCGGTAACGGCACTATGCTGGTGAACGGGTTAAGAGCAAACGCTTCTTTTTGGAAACAACCACCGGCGAATTACCTGGAAAGAGTGGAAGTGATCAAAGGCCCCGTTTCTGCCTTGTTCGGAAATGCCTCACCGGGCGGCACCATTAACCGGGTTACCAAAAAACCACTCGATCAACCGAGAAAATCCATCTCCTTTATCACCGGCAGTTACAATACATTCAGAGCGCTGACCGATTTTACCGGCCCCCTGAATGAAAGCAAAACGCTGTTGTACCGAATGAACATTGCTTATGAAAATTCGCTGTCATTCCGTGACCTGCAGTTTGAAAAGAATATTGTTGTAGCGCCCTCTCTCAGCTTCTTACCAAATGATAAAACCAGGCTGAACTTTGACCTGGTGTATAACAAATCAAATAGCCGGGTCGACCGGGGTCAATCAGCCTTTGCAAACGATCTGTATTCAACCCCAATATCGCTTTCGCTGAATGCAGTGAATGATCGCCTGAATGAAGAACAGTATAATATCACTACTTCCTTAACACAACATTTCACCAGCAATACCTCCTTCAATATTGCTTACATCCGTACCAGTTATACCGAAGACCTGTTTGAACACAGAAGCAACAACACCTACCTGAAAGATGCACTGGGCAGAGAGGTGACCTTCCTGGTAGAACGCCAGGTATTCGACAGAAAATCAAGAGAGTTCAACGATAATATCTCTGCTTATTTTACCCATAACGTGTATACGGGTGCGCTGGAACATAAGATAGTAGTAGGCTACGATTATGCACAGGACAAACTGCCCGTTGGAGCCGCCCAGCAAACGGCTTCCGGCTATCTGAAAAAAGATGGTACAACAGGCAGCTACAAAGCAGCTGATTCAGCAAAGTTTGTAATGCAGAAATACACTGTCAAATACAATGGTGTTGACACTACAATATATGGCCCCAGGCCCAACGTATCAACCTACGACCTTACCCTGAATCAGCATAACATGGAAGATGTTTCGAAATATGTGTATACGCCCGCCTACAATGATGCAACCATACCGAAATTAAACTATCTGAATGGTGCCTATATACAGGACCAGATCACCTTGGGTAAATTACAGGCATTATTGGGTTTACGCTTTGAATGGTTTACCGACAGGACTAATTATACCACAGCCAAAGAAAAGAAAGTTACCCAAACCGCTGTGTTGCCCCGCCTTGGCCTGGTGTATGCCATCAACCAAAACATAAACGCTTATGCTTTGTATACGCAAGGATACAATCCTCAGGCAGCCGCCTCACAATCACCCACTGCCGGCGGACCATTTGACCCGGTAGAAAGTAAAATGGTTGAAGCCGGTTTTAAATCAGAATGGTTCAACAAACGTTTATCCATAACTACTTCTGTATACCAGATAAACCAGGTAAATGCCTTGTATCCCGCTCCTGCTCCGGCTCCTGCTGATAGCATGGTTCAGGTGGGAAATGAAGTATCAAAAGGATTTGAATTCGAAGTGGTAGGGCAGCTTGCCGACAACTGGAATGTGGTGTTGAATTATGCTTATAATGATGCCAAACTAAAAGAAGCCGGCGGCCCTGATAAAGATTTCATAGGCCAGCAAAAGCCCAATGCCCCCAGGCACATGGGTAACTTCTGGACAAAATATTCTTTCAAAGGCCGTGCTTTAAAAGGAGTAGGTATTGGTATGGGCGGAAATTTCGTAACAAGACGTAATCTGTCGCTGAACCAGGCCCAATCAATTCCCGGCTACGAATTATTGAATGCAGCCGTGTATTATAAAATTGATAAATTCCAGATCCAGTTCAATATGAACAACATACTTGATAAAACCTATTGGGTGGGGGGCTACGATTATTTACGATTGTTCCCTGGCTCCCCCCGCAACTGGCTGGCAACCGTAGCCTATACGTTTTAAGACGTAATTGTCGTTAAGGCAGAGGTTTAACATATATTAAAGACCTTTATTCTATAGGCCGCCAAGTTCTTTGCATCAGTGTACACAGTTAGTTCTAACTAAGGGTTTTATTTATCCCAGGCAAACAGTACTCAAATTTTTTTGCTGTTTACCAATTTTAGTGGAACTTCTGTGTAAGTAAATAATAAGCCTTTGTCTGGTTGTATATTTAGCAACATCAAATACAACCAGATTAAGGCTCTGATTAGTGGAAGTCTCGTCACAACGGGACTTCTTTTTTTATTTATATATAATAGCAAGCAATGACGTTGAAACAGATTATCGGCAAACTGCATTTATGGTTGGGACTGGCATCAGGGCTGGTGGTATTGATCGTTGCCGGCACAGGCACGCTGCTGGTGTTTGAAGATGAGCTGGACGAATGGGCCAACAAAGACTTCTTCGTTGTTGCCGTACCGCAACATGCGCAACGGGTATCGGTTGATAGCATGTACCATGCTGCCAAAGCATATGACACCTCCATCAGGATCACCCGGATCTACCTGGAAAGCAAAGCGCCTGAAAGAACGGTAATCTTCTATGCCAAAAAGAAAAAGGCAAATACCTGGCACATAGCCGTTAATCCGTACACCGGTAAAGTGATAAGGGCAAGGAACCTGGACAAACGTTTTTTTGGGGTAGTATTGAACCTGCATCGCCATTTGTGTATGAACGAAGTGGGAAAAACCATTACACACGCCTCCTGCCTCATCTTTGTACTCATGGTCATTACCGGTTTGGTATTGTGGTGGCCAAAGCGCTGGCATATACTAAAACAACGCACTCGTATTGCCTGGTCTTCCAAATGGAAACGGTTGAACTGGGACCTGCATGCAGTAGGTGGTTTTTATGTACACATCGTATTATTGGCAATAGGCTTAACGGGTCTTGTTTTTGCCTATCCCTGGTTTAGTAACCTCGTTTACCAGTTGGCCGATGGCAAACCTGCACCCAAAAAAGAAGTGCCGGCTAACACCGTTAAAGAACCTATTAAAGCCGGCTTTTATGAATCGTTATATGATCAGGCGAATGCACGACTGCCTTACAAAGGACGTGTTACCATTCTCTTCCCTGAAAAAGACAGCCTGGCTATTACGGTTAACAAAGTGAATCGCGAAGCAGCTGTAGATAACATTGTCGATGTGCTTTATTTTGAAAAAGGCACAGGTCGCTTGTTGAAAGAAAGCCTGTTCAAAAACTCATCAACCGGCAGTAAGATCCGCCGCATGAACTTACCCATTCATACCGGTAAACTGTTTGGCTGGCCTACCCAGATATTAGCGCTGATGGCCGCCTTAGTGGCGTTCTCGCTACCGATAACAGGTTTTTTAATTTGGGTGGGAAGAAAAAAGAGAATGGCAAAAAGGGTTAATCCTGTACATATTACCTCGAAGCAGGAAAGCGCCGCAGTATAACAGAGAAACATTCTGCAAGCCACCCGCCGAAATAATTGTACATTCACCGTTTGCACCTTTAATACCACACATGAAGGAAAACGATTCCTCTGAAATGGCTTTATTTGAACAATGTGTTGATTTTTTAAATAACATCGTTGGAATTGAAACTTCATTCAGAAAAATCGGCAATAAGAGTTTCTTACCAGGTCTTTTGATCAGTAAAGGAACGATCATCATTGACAAAGAGGCATTGGAGCATCCGGGTGATATTTTACACGAAGCCGGCCATATTGCCATTGTACCAGCTTTTGAGCGGCTTGGTTTATCAGAAAAAGAGATCATTAAAAGAAAGAATCGGGAAGGTGAGGAGATCATGGCCATAGCCTGGTCCTATGCTGCCTGCATCTATTTATCAATCGATCCGTTTTTTGTTTTTCATGAAGAGGGATATCGCGGAGGCCGTGATTTTATAACAGACAGCTGCCGCGATAAAAATTATATTGGTCTTGCTATGCTGGAAAATATAGGAATGACTGTCAATGAGAAAAAAGCCAAACGTTCCAATCTACTCACTTACCCGCACATGATTAAATGGCTGCGTGCATAACCGGTTTCTTTCCCAATGATTTAATAAACCGGAAATGAGATTGTATGGCCCCATTGAACGAGGGGATACAATTGTACGGAACATTGAATTCTTCACACTTTCCTTTTACGATCTTACTCAGTGCAGGATAATGTATATGACTGATACGGGGGAACAGGTGATGTTCTACCTGGTAATTCAGCCCACCGGCAAACCAGGTGATCAATTTACTATTGGGCGAAAAGTTGGAAGTGGTCTTTAACTGGTGTATGGCCCATTCATTTTCGATAAGCGTCGTTTCGTTTACAGGCGCAAAAGTGAATTCAGTTTCTTCTACTACATGGGCTAATTGAAACACAATAGCCAGTGTAAAACCCTGGCCAATATGCAGGCTGATAAAAAACACCAGCCATTGTTCCCAGCCGGTAAGGTATATCGGCAATGCAATGTAAAAGAACAGATATAAAATTTTGCTGATCCAGAAAACAACATGGTCCGATGTTTTCATTTTCTGCAATTCAGTGTTGTGGACCTTCCTTTTGAAATATTTTTCAAAGTCCTGGAACAGGATCCAGATCATTGAACTGATGGCGTACAACAGCGGGGTGTAGATATGCTGAACCCTGTGCATGGGAACCCATTGTTGTGAGCTGCACATTCTGATAAAAGGCGTTTTGGCAATATCATCATCAATACCGTCTACATTCGGGTAAGTATGGTGAATGATATTATGTTTATGCCGCCAGATAAAACTATTACCGCCTAATGCATTCAAGGTTAAACTCAGCGTGTTATTCACCCAGTTTTTAGAGGAATAGCTGCCATGGTTGGCATCGTGCATCACATTAAAACCTATACAGGCGCATAAAAACCCTAAAACGCATCCAATTAAAATGGTAGTTAGAACCGGCAGGGAAAAGCAAATGGCTGTAAGATATAAAGCTGTTGAAACTACAATCAGGATGATTGTTTTGGAATACAATGCCCAGTTACCTGTTTTTTTTAAATCACTTTCTTTAAAATATCCATCTACGGCCATTTTCAATGACTGAAAAAAAACTGCATTTTTATTATTGAAGACGACCTTTGACATATACCGGTTTTTTATGGGATAACAAGGGTTAAAAGTACCTTTTATTTCTGGCACTAATGCGTCCTGGTATTTTTATTTAACATTAGTAATAGTTTTCCCTGAGAGGTGTGATCTACGTAGGCGCTTCCCTGTGAAGCTGATGAGATTGCCTCTGCCGCGGCGATCCCCTGCGGGGTGATGCTAAAAGCAAAAAACGTCCGGCACTTCGTGCCTTGCTTTTTTATTTCTGCGCATTCGCCCGAGCAAGCTCGGCGAACGCTCCGAAATAAAAAATCCCGCCGTTGGCGGGACGTTTTTTGCTTTTGCGGAGACTGAGGGATTCGAACCCTCGATACGGTTTCCCGTATACACACTTTCCAGGCGTGCTCCTTCAACCACTCGGACAAGTCTCCGTTTTTAAAAGGGCAGCAAAAATACATTTTCAATCATTAGGCCCCGAATATTTTTTTTGCATTTTCTGTAGTAAGCCTCGCTGCTTCTTCTACAGGTATTTCTTTTACCTCCGCAATCTTCTCTACCACATATTTCAGGTAACTGCTTTCGTTCCTTTTTCCCCTGAAAGGCACCGGCGTCAGGTACGGCGAATCAGTTTCCAGCACGATATTGTCCATAGAAACCGCTTTTACCACTTCACGTAAGTGGGTATTTTTGTACGTCACCACCCCGCCAATTCCCAGGTAAAAACCCAGGTCAATGATCTGTTGGGCCTCTTCCAGGGTGCCCGTAAAGCAGTGGAAAATGCCCCGCAGACTACCTTTTTGGTGCTCCCGAACTATGCGAATACTATCGGCCATCGAATCCCGGGAATGGATTACGATCGGCACCTGGTAGTGTAAAGCCCATTCAATTTGCTGGTGAAAGGCCTCCTGCTGGGCGTCTACAAAAGTTTTATCCCAGTAATAATCCAGTCCAATTTCACCAACCGCTTTAAAAGCCCGTTTGCCCAGCCAATCCGCTACCAGCGCCAGTTCCTGCTTGTAATCATCTTTTACCGAACAGGGATGCAACCCCATCATGGCAAAACATTTACCCGGAAAATCAGCCTCCAGCTGTATCATGGCATCGTGGGTCTCGCTGTCAATAGCCGGCAGGTAAAACCGCTGAACACCCTCGTTTTCAGCCCGCTCAATAACCGCCTTAATATCCTTTGTAAACTCATTCCCGTATAAATGGGTGTGAGTATCAATTAATTGAAGATTCATATCGGCCGCAAAATTCCTAAAAATATTTATGATTCTCTTAAACTATTTACACCCACCTTCGTCATACACCGCAATGGTTCATTGTATGAAAACTATACTAACTACTGTTTTGGTTACCGGGCTTTTTTTGTCGGCTTGTAAAAAACAGGATGACGAATCCGGCGCCAAAGGGAAAGAAGAATTTGCAATGGCTGCTTCCGAATCCGATGCCACCGCCGAAGGTGTATTTGATGATGTATTCAATAATGTTATGGGCGTAAGCCCAGAAGTGGGCATTGGCGGAACCGGTGTTTTTGGCCGCATGGATGTGAGCGGTGCAAGAATTGATGGAGTTGATTCTACCCCTTGTTATACAGTGGCAATCAAACAATTAAACAATACCACCCGCTTCCCTTTACAAATAACCATCGACTTTGGCACCGGCTGTACCGCCAGGGATGGCAGAACCCGTAAAGGCAAGATCACCGTTGTTTATACCGGCAGCCTGGTTATTTCAGGCAATTCGGCTACTACAATTTTCGATAATTATTATCTCGACAATATTAAAGTAGAAGGTACACATAAGCTTACCAATACGGGCACGCTTGATAAAAAGAGCTATACTACGCAGGTTATCAACGCTAAACTGAGCCAATCGAATGGCGATTACATTCAATGGAATAGCCAAAAAACGGTAACCCAGGTAGAAGGCGGATCAACTCCCCTCATTGGTCTTGATGATGCATACAATGTAACCGGCAATGCCGGTGGATCGGTTCAACTGAACGGAAAGTATTTTCAATGGTCAACCGCCATTACAGCTCCGCTCCTGAAAAGATTTTCCTGCCCGTGGATCGCGAAAGGAACCATCAGTTTGAGCAAAGGAAGTGACGCAGTGGCAGTGCTCGACTACGGTTCCGGGACCTGCGATAATAAGGTTGTTTTCACGGTAAATGGCTCGATTCACGAAATAACTTTGCATTAATCAAAAAAGTTTATACCTTTAAATCAGTTTTCATAGGGTACGGATTAAAAACGGGCCAGGGTGTCTACCCAGGCCCAACTTTTTTTAAGGACATACTGACGCAAAGTCCTGCTTTTCCCACCAGGAATTACCTGATATTTTTACAGACCTATTGCTTCAAAACGATATCCCTTTTCACTAAAATATTGCAGCGTTTTTGGTAGTGCTTCTTTTAACCTGGGGAAGGCTTTCTCACTGTCGTGAAATACGATTACTGAACCGGGTTGTGCCTGCTTAATTACGTTTATAGAACAGGTTTCTCCAGATAAGGCAACATCAAAGTCACCACTGAGAACATCCCACATAATTATACTGAAGTTATTATTCACCGGGGAGTTACGGATACCCGTTAATAGTTTTACCTGAAAGCGGGTGATCCTTCCGTATGGAGGTCGGAACAGATGGGAGTCGATATATTTTCCTGCAGCCAGAATATTTTGGAGATACAATTCATCAGTAACCTTCCATCCATTCAAATGATTATTGGTATGGTTACCCGTACGATGCCCTTCATCCAACACCCGACGATAAATTTCCGGATGTGCGGCAACGTTCTTTCCAATGCAAAAAAACGTAGCCTTTGCATTGTATTGCTTTAACTGGTCAAGCACAAACGGCGTTACTTCCGGGTGCGGACCATCGTCAAAGGTGAGATACAAAATTTTTTCCTTGACGGGTATGTCCCAAACACAACCCGGATAAAGCTTTTTCAGCCACCAGGGAGTTTTTACAAAATACAACATGGTAGTCCTTTCATCTGCAACAAAAATAATAGAAATTACTGTGCGTAACCGGTAATGTGTACCACTTTCTCCTTGTACTTATACACCTTGCCGTTTTTTTTAAGATATGCCTCCTGCGAACTTTCACTGGTAAGAATGGGATCCAGATATTCTTTTATTTTTTCATTACTGATAGTGGGCGCATTTCCAAACGAGATCGCTTCTTCAATATAACCATGTAACAGGGGCAGCAGCTCGCCATAAAATAAATTATTACCGGCGTATATATCACAACCTATTACCTTATCGCCGCTCATACACACAAAACCGGTTATGGAACTATCGCTTCTGCTAAATTTTTCCCGGAAGTAACGTAGATAGGCACTTTGTTCGGGCGTATATTTTTTATCGTTACGCCTGGCCAGGTAAGCGAGTGAAGGCGCTTTGGTGTTGCTGCGTTCCATCTGCGAAAACACTTCCTTCCACACCAGCACCTGGTTATTCGTTTGTCCAAGCACTTTTCGCAAGGCAGGATCGGCATAGTTGTTATACGCAAACTTTTTTTCTTTTTCGCTCCACCGGCCTTCTTCCACACACATTACCTGGATGTATTGATCTTTGGGCGAAGGCAGCAGCACGGTGTCCTTGGCTACTATCCTGTCCTGCCGGCCGCCAAGAATAATTTCCCCTGAACTTATGTAAATAGGTTTGGGGCCATTATTATTAATGCGTAACCAATGCACATTTTCCGTGGCAGCGGTACCGCGTTCGGTCACTACGGCCGTTCCATTGGCAATGGCCTGGCTGAGAGAAACCACATCGGGGGCCATCATGCCCAGCCCGCCAAAACCCTTCGGCCTGATGGGGATGATCTTTAAGTTTTTGTACGTCACGGCGCTATCATAATCCACATACAGATTTTGATAGGTTAACTGAGCCGGTACTATTTTATATATGAACAAAAAGCCAAGGAAGATCAACTTTTTTAGCATTTGATAAAGATACAAGGTACTGATGCAAGTAGCAAGGGCGGCAATCGTGAATCGGCAATGGGTTCGCGAAATTCGAG
>JAJKIL010000382.1 GCA_021154515.1 Niastella sp.
ATTGACTTTACCGGTTTGTACAGTGCGCAACAAAACGATTTCTTTGGGAGCAGCACAGTAGGCACCGGTTTTGTGAATGATGACCTGTCGTACAAAAATTTAAGCGCTGCAGCCACGCTGAGTGCAGGCTATGTAGGTTACTTTAACGGAGCGAACGTGTACGGTTCCTACCAGAACCGGAGCACGCTGATTTCGCAAATGGGGCGGTTGAATTATAATTACGACAGCCGTTACCTGTTTACGGTTACAGCCCGCCGGGACGGCTATTCCGCCTTTGGCGCCAATACCGACAAATACGGCTTGTTCCCTTCTTTTGCATTGGGTTGGAACATCAGCAATGAAAAATTCATGACCCCGCTGTCATTTGTAAACAACCTGAAACTGCGGGTGTCTTATGGTAAATCGGGTAACCAGGCGGTTGATCCTAACGGAACGGCTTTTACGGATGCCCCCGTTCGGGTACCTTATAACGGAATCAGCACGATTGGGGTAATTACCAGCAATACCATGGGGAATAGAGACCTGCATTGGGAAACCACCAAGGGATTCAATACGGGGATCGATTTTTCTGTGTTGAACAACCGCATTACCGGTACCATTGAATACTACAGCACCAGAACGGAAGATATTCTGCTGAAACGCAACCTGCCTACGGCAACCGGATATTTAAATGTGTGGGATAACCTGGGGAAATTAGCGAATCATGGTATAGAAATAAGCCTGAGCACCATCAACGTGAAAGCAGGAGATTTTAAATGGGAAACCATGTTGAATTTCGCCCGCAACCGCAATAAGATCCTTGACCTGTATGGCGATAAAAAAGACGATCTGGGGAACCGCTGGTTTATTGGTCAGCCCCTTTTTGTGATCTATGATTATGTGATGCAGGGCGTTTGGCAGCAAGGCGAAGATGCTTCTTCGCAGGACCCCGGAGTTAAACCCGGCGACCTGAAGTTTGCCGATAAGGATGGCAGTAAAACCATTACGGCCGATGACAAACGCATCCTGGGTTCCACTTTACCTAAATGGATCGGTGGCATCACCAATACTTTCCATTACAGGAACTGGCACCTGAACATTTTTATTCAAACCTCCCGGGGCGCTATCAAGAACAACGTAAACCTCACCTGGGCCGATGAAGCAGGTCGCATGAACACCGCTAAAGAGATCGGCTACTGGACGGCAGAGAACAAAAGCAATACCCGGCCTTCATTGGCTTATACCAACAGCCGGGGATATGGATATGCTTCAGACAACAGTTATACCCGCATAAAAGACGCTACGCTGAGTTACACAACTCCTCAACGGCTGTTAACCAAAACCGGACTGGGCAGTCTTACATTTTATCTAAGTGGTCGTAACCTGTATACATTCACCAATTGGGTTGGCTGGGACCCTGAAAATGATTTCACCTTCAGGGGCAATGGCGGCTGGGATAATAATTACCCGCTGGTAAGGTCATTCATATTTGGGGTGAATGTAGGACTCCGTTAATTGATCAACTTAAACTTTACGAAAAATGAAAAAGCATATCATCATTATAGTTTGTATGTATGGGGTATTGCAGGGATTGTCTTCATGCAATAAAAAATTCCTCGACGAAAAATTGTATTCCAGCTATGCACCCGAAACCCTTACGGATTCACTGGGGTTTGATGCTGCTGCCATCGGGATGTATTATCAATTGGGATTGTTCTTTTCAAAAAGCGATCAGCAGGGCTGGCCCAGCGTTTGGAATGCCGGTACTGATATTGCCTGGGTACCGCCCACGCAAAAACAGGGCATTGAAGTGCCGTATTACGATTATACCCAGTTGATCTCAACAGATGGCGCTGCCAGCTTTACCTGGCAATGGGCGTATCAATTGATCAATAATGCCAATAATATTATCGCCAATGCCGAAAACCCTGCGCTCACCAAGGTATCGCAGTCTGGTAAAGATGGTTTTAATGCCGAAGCCCGTTTCTTCAGGGCATACGCGTACAACATGCTGGCTACCCTGTATGGGAAAGTGCCCATTGTTACCGAACCGCTTACCAAAGCAAAAACTGATTTTGTACGGGCGCCACTCGATGACGTGAACAATTTAATAGTGGCCGACCTGACTTATTCCATTGACAAACTGCCCACCATTGACAATGAAAAATCAAATGCGAGGAATAAATTGTTTGGGCGGGCTAACAAGGCCATGGGCCAGCAATTACTGGCCGAAGTGTATTTGCGCATAGGTAAGAACGATCTGGCCGAAGCACAATGTAAGGCGATCATCCAGAGTGGAAAATTCAGTCTTACTACTGCACGCTATGGTATAAGGGCCAGTCAACCCGGTGATCCTTTCTCCGATATGTTTATTTATGGCAATCAACGCTACGCTCAGGGCAATAAAGAGGCCATCTGGGTATTTGAACTGGAGAATACCAGTTCAGTGGTGGGTGGTTATAGTGGTTCGCCGCAGCAACGCCGTAACTGGGGCGCTGCTTATTACCAGATCACCGATATGACCATCTGCGATTCGCTGGGTGGCAGAGGTATTGGCAGAATGCGGTTGACCGATTGGGTGGTATATGGATTGTACGGAGCAGGCGACATGCGTAATTCGGAATATAATATTCGTCACAAGTTTTATTACAATACGGCAGGAAAGCCAAGTTATGGACAACTGATCCCTTACGTGGGTGCTGATACGGTATTTAAAATAGCGCCGCATACAACCAAATGGTATCAATATGATCCGAATGATGCATTTGGGTTTGCCATGGTAAAGGATTTTATTTTAATGCGTTTGGGTGAAACCTATTTATTGATGGCGGAAGCGCAGTTCAAACAAAACAAACTCACTGATGCAGCCGCCTCACTGAACGTGATCAGGGCCCGGGCAAATGCTACGCCGGTAGCTGCGAGTGACGTAACCATGGATTATATTCTGGATGAAAGGGCCCGAGAGTTGCTGGCCGAAGAAAACCGCCGCATGACCCTGATGCGTACCAAAACTTTAGTGGACAGAACTACTAAATACAATACGCAAAAAATTAACCCGGTATTGGGCATAACCAGCAAACACCTGTTGTTGCCCATTCCGCAGTCGGAGCGGGATTTGAACAAGGATGCTGTTCTTGAACAAAATGATGGGTATTAAGGCTTGTTTAGAGAGCAGAAGTAGGAAGTAAGATGTAAGAAGCAGGAAGTTGAAAAGTTGATAAGTTAACAAGTTGATATGGGCTTGCGCCTGGAAACCGGTAACAGGTAATGGATTTTACCTTGTCAACGCGTCAACTTGTTAACTTTTCAACCTTAAAACATGTGCTTAAAATGACAGGATGCTTATTATAATACCAAAACAGCCTACTATTTATAACCTTTAAATTGCTATATAATTTCCTATTTTCGACCGCAAATTGAAACTATACATGAGAGTGCACGCGATTGTTCCTTTTATTTTAGTAAGCGTTATTACGATTGGCAATGCTTGTCAGGCCCAAAAGAGATCAGTTTCCAGAAACCCGCTTTTGCAAACCATTCAGACAGACTTTGAAGATGGGGCAAAGCAATACAAAGTATTAAAGGCAGCAACGCCGCCCGACAGCTTTCCCAAAACCTATTTTCCGCAAACAGGTAAAGCTCAACACAGCAACTCCGGTTGGTGGTGCAGCGGTTTTTATCCTGGTACCTTGTTATACCTGTATGAGCAAACACACGACACGGCATTGTACAACGAAGCCGTTCGCAAACTGAGCATTTTACAAAAAGAACAATTTAATAAAGGCACCCATGACCTGGGTTTTATGATGTACTGCAGTTTTGGTAACGCCAATCGCATAAAACCATCAGCGGAGTACAGGGAAATATTACTCAACAGCGCCAAATCGCTCAGCACCCGGTTTAACCCAACCGTAGGCTGTATAAAATCATGGGATTCTAAAGATCCATCCGACTTCCTGGTGATCATCGATAATATGATGAACCTGGAATTGCTGTTTGAAGAAACAAAGGCTACCGGTGATTCTTCTTTCTACAAGATTGCCGTTGCCCATGCCAATACCACGATGAAAAATCATTTCCGCCCCGATTACAGTTCCTACCACGTGTTGAATTATGATATGAACACCGGGGCTGTAAAAGAAAAGAAAACTGCACAGGGCTATGCCAATGAATCGGCCTGGGCGCGCGGGCAGGCATGGGGTTTATATGGTTATACGGTTTGCTATCGCGAAACAAAAGATGTGCGTTACCTGCAACAGGCGCAACATATAGCGGCCTTCATTTTAAAGAACCCAAACCTGCCGGCCGATAAAATTCCTTATTGGGATTTTAATGCACCCGATATTCCCAATGCCCTGCGCGATGCATCAGCCGCAGCTGTTATGGCCTCAGCGCTTATTGAGTTGAGCCAGTATACTAAAAGCAAGGATGCCAAAGAATACAGGGATGTAGCAGCTACCATTATTAAAAATTTATCTGCTCCTGCATATAAAGCCGCTGCCGGCGCCAATGGTGGTTTTATTCTGCAACACGGGGTAGGGCATAAGCCTGCTGGGTCAGAGGTAGATGTTCCTTTGACGTATGGAGATTATTACTTTATAGAAGCTTGTAAGCGTTATAAGGAATTAGTTAAATAGTTGATCAGTTGACAAGTTAACAAGTTGACAAGGTTGCCGATTGCCGATTCACGAAATAAACATATGAGATCAAAATATCTAATAGTTGCAATAGCAACTTGCATAAGTACGATTGCTTTTGGCCAAACTGCCTTAATCACTGATATAGGGGCAAGAAAAATAAGTAGCCTCAATGGTAAATGGCAATATATAATCGATCCTTATGGAACGGGTTTTTATGATTACCGGTTCCAGGAGCGTAAGGAAAACGACCGCGAAGCTTATTGGACAACCGATGTGCCGGTTGATAAAACCGATCGCAAGGAACATCAATTCAACGATAAATACACTTTACAGGTTCCAGGCGACTGGAACTCGCAGGCTGAAAAATTCCTGTACTACGAAGGCATAGTGTGGTATAAAAGATCCTTTGATTTCACAAAGAGCAATCCTGCCAATAAAGTATACCTGTATTTCGGCGCCGTGAACTATGAAGCGGATGTATACCTCAATGGTAAAAAACTGGGGAAACATAAAGGTGGATTTACGCCTTTCAATTTTGAGGTGCCTGATTCGGTTCTGAAAAGCACGGGCAATTACC
>JAJKIL010000383.1 GCA_021154515.1 Niastella sp.
AATCACAATGATCCTGCTACGTATAATATTTATTCAGGGATGGGAACAAAAATGAGTCACAACGCTACCCCTTCCTGTTACGGGGGCGCTTACATCAACTGTAACGCCAGCCCCCGCCTGAATATCAATTTAACTCCCTGATTTTATAGCGAACAAACCCAGTTACAAAGCAGTAACCTTACTTATAACGACGGCGAGCGGGGCGTTGAAAATATCAAAGGCAAAGTAATGCTGAATGCGGCCGTAACGTATGCCATCACTAAAATGTTTACGCTGACGCTAAGTGGAAGGAACTGTTTTAATAACGAGGCAAGGGAGTTTTACAGGGCCGATGCGCCGGCATTGATGGTGTTTGGAGGCGCCAGCTTTGAATTCTAAAATATACTATCGTATAAATAGTAAAGTAATAACTATGAGAAACTTCAGGCTGTTTACAGCGCTCCTGGTTTTTAATGTCTGTTCTTTTACCATATGGGGGCAAAAAGACAAGGCAAGCGAGTACAACCTTAAAGCGGCGTTCATTTATAATTTTACCAGGTATATAGAATGGAAAGGAGGGTCGGATGAAAATGAATTTATTATAGGCATTATCGGAACATCACCCATTAACGATCCCCTTAGTGAAATTGTAAAAACAGAAACTGTTGATAATAAGAAAATAACCATTAAGCGATTCAGCAAACCCGCCGACATCGGTTTTTGCCACATACTTTTTATTTCCCAGAATGCGGGGGTGTCGCTGGACGATATTCTGGCGAAAACTTCCGGGAAAGGCACGCTTATTATCAGCGAACAGAATGGATATGCTGAACAGGGTACCGCCATCAATTTCGTTGTCATTAACCGCAAACTGAAGTTTGAAGCTAATGTAAAGGCTATAAATTCAGCGGGTTTAACGGCCAGCTCACAGTTATTAAAACTGGCTATTATTATAAAATGATATGGCAGTCTTTAAAAATTTATCAATAAAAAACAAACTGATCATTATTCAAACCACCACCGCATTCATTGTAGTGCTGGTATGTTGTATCTTCTTTGTATTAACTGACATCAGAACATTTAAAGACGCAGCCAGGCTTAAAATGTTTTCCCTGGCAAGAATTGTTGGAGAAAATGCAGTGTCTACGCTGGTGTTCCTTGACCAGGATGCCGCTACGCAGATCCTGATGAAATTAAACAAGGAGCCTGATATTACCCAGGCTGCTGTGCTTGATAAAAATGGGAAATTGTTCGCCAGTTATTCCCGGGAAAGGACGGGAAGTGATAAGGATCCATCGGCCGCTGCCGATGGAAAGCAACTGATAGTAAGTTATAAGTTGTACCAGGAGAAGGAATTTATGGGAACAGTGGTGCTTCATGCCGAGTTAAATGAACTCAATAAAATTGTTACCGGTTATATAAAAGTCACCGTGCTGGTTTTGCTGGCTGCTATTACGGCAGCCCTTCTTCTTTCAGCTTTTCTCCAGCGTTCCATTGTTCACCGCCTGTTAAAGCTGGTTTCAAAAACAAAAGAGATTGCCAGAACGGGTAATTATGCGTTGAGGGTGGAAGGTACTGGTAATGATGAAATAGGGATCTTATCGGGAGGATTCAATAATATGCTCGAGCAAATTGAGAACATGAACAAATTTCTGAAAGAAAGCAATAAGGCGTTAAAAAATTATTCATTAAGTCTTGAGCGAACCAATAAAGAACTGGAAGAGTTTGCCTATATCAGCTCGCACGATATGAAATCGCCCATTACCAGTTTGATTGGCATGTTAACCCTCATACAGCAAAAAGAAGCCGTACAACCCGGTAAACAACATCTTTTTGAGCTGGCTGTAAATTCTGCCCGGCAAATGCAGAAAACGATCAATGCGCTCAATGAAATTATAGCCTTCCGCAAAACATTGAAAGTAGAACGGGAAAAAATAAACCTGGAAGAAGCATTGGAGGAAGTTAAATTAAGGATCTATGATATGATATCATCCTCCGGGGCAGAAATACAGGCCGATTTCACCGGGTGCCGGTTCGTGCATTACCCGGCCGTTCATCTCAAAAGTATTTTTCAAAACCTGCTTACCAATGCTATTAAATATAAGCAGCATGGCCATCCGCCGAAAATTGACATTACAACGAGCTGTGAAGACAAATTTCTTGTGTTGGAAGTAAAAGACCAGGGAATGGGAATAGATATGGACCTGTACAAAGATAAATTGTATGGACTATTCCAACGGTTTCATACACATGTTGAAGGGTCGGGCATAGGATTGCATATGATCTATTCGATAGTAGAGTCGTATGGTGGAAAAATTTACATCGAAAGTGAGGTAAACAAAGGAACAACATTTAAAATATACCTTGCCAATGGCCCACTTTAATAAAGTGTTACTGGTAGATGATGATGATGCCACCAATTTCCTGGCCAGCCTGGCTTTTAAGAACCTGGCTATTGCCAGTGAAATAGCCGTGGCCAGTGATGGATTGGTTGCCTGTGAATGGATCAGACAAAATACCTGCCCGGATATTATTTTCCTGGATATCCGTATGCCCAGGATGGATGGTTTTGATTTTCTGGACAATTTTTCCAGGATGAATACCTGCAAGAAGGTAAAAATAATAATGCTTACCAGTTCCATGCGGGCAGAAGATAAGAAAAAGGCATTTGCCTATAATGCCGTGGTTGAATACATTGAAAAGCCTTTAACAGAAGCTCTCATTCAAAAGATCGCGGATACTTATTTTAATGACTGATTGACGATTGATGAGCAAAAAAAGGGCGCCCCGGTTTCTCAGGACGCCCTTGGTTTGCTTGCGTAACCTTTATCATCTACTTAGGATAGCCATCATTTTGATCCAGTTTCTTGTTTACATCCCGTTCGGTTTGCGGAATGGGCAACAGGAAGCGGTAATCGGGCACGGTATAGCCTAATTTGGCCATTACCTGTTTGTACCGTTTCAACCGGATGAGGTCATATTTGCGATGTCCTTCAACAAACAATTCACGTCCTCTGTCCTTCACCAGGCTGTCGATGAAATCATTCTGCGAAGGCGTATTGGCAAAGCTCAGTTGCTGCGCCGGGTCTTTTAAACCGGCTCTTGCCCTTACTGCATTTATGCCATTGAATTTTGTGGCGTCGCCGCTGTTAATGTTGTTCAATGCTTCAGATTGCATCAACAGCACGTCGGCATAACGCAGAACGATCCAGTTTACGTTGGAGTTATTGCTACCCTTTACATAACCCGGATCGCGGTATTTGTAAACAAAAGGCGGAAGGTTTGTAGCCGTATCCGCTTTATCGGCCATGTTCCAGTTTTTGCGAATGCTGTCTTCTGCCTGATAGCCGGTTTTAAAGTAAGTGGTGTCAACCGTGAAGGGGGCAGCGCCACCCAGTTGGGCCGGGTAGAACATGCGTAAGATGATATTGGAGTTAGCGCCATTATTGCCCGGGCCAAACTGAATAGAGAAAATATGCTCGGGACCATTCTTCTTGGCATTATCAAACACATCGGGGTAATTAGGAACCAATGAATATACTTTGGAGGCAATCACCTTGTTAAGCGCTGCCAGTGCATTCTGGTTGTCCTGGGCATCTGCATAGGAGGTACTGGCCCTTTGCAAATATACTTTAGCCAGCAGCGAAGAGGCGGCGCCCTTGGATACCATGCCTTTATTGGCAGCAGCGATCTTATTCTCCAGCGGACAATTGAGTTCTGCAAACTTCAGGTCATCGATAATGGTCTTGTAAATATCAGCTGCCGAGGCTCTGCTTGGGTATAACAAGGTGTCCTCTGCTGTGGTAATAGGACGTAACACCAGCGGCACATCGCCGAAATTTCTTACCAGGTCAAAATAAGCCATGGCGCGCAGGAACCGGGCATTACCCATGATGTTATTGCGGGCTACCGTATCCATGTTAATGTTAGGTACATTTTCCAGCAGATCATTGGCCCGGCTGATGGCCTGGTATGATGTCTTCCACCAGTTGGTGATCTCCGAGTTGGCAGGCGTCCAGGTAAATCTGTTCAATTCCAGCCGCTCCGAAGTGGTAATGCCCACCAGGTTATCGGCAGATAATTCCGAAATAAGCCATACCGTACGCTGATACGATGTTTGTTGCTGAAATACATTGAAGATGCCATTGAGCGCCGTTTGGGCATCAGTAGCAGTCTGGTAATAATTTTTTGGAATAAGAAAACTGTAAGGTTTTTCTTCCAGATTTTTTTTGCAGGAGGCGGCCATCAACATAAGACCAGCGCCTGCTATAAAGAAAATACTTTTTTTCATAATTGTTCTTTTACTAGTAAGCAATACGATCCGCGCATTAAAAACCGAGTTTCATTCCTACTGTATAGGTTTTGATGTTCGGGTAAGGGTTGTAATCAACACTCAGCGAAGTGTAATTGCCCTGTGAGTTGGGGTAAGAATTCACTTCGGGATCGTAGCCTGAATAGTCGGTAATGGTGAACAGGTTCTGCGCAGTAGCATAAATGCTGGCTGATTTAAACGCTGAACTCAATTTTGGTAGTGGCAGGTCGTAGCTAAGCGTAATGGTTTTGAACCGCAGGTAGCTGCCATTCTCGATCATATCGCTGGTTACACCCAGATTACGGCGCAGGGTACTACCTGCTTTGGGCAAGGTGTTGCTGGTGCCCTCGCCGCGCCAGGTATCACTATATACATAAGAGAACTTATTGGCATAAGCGTTACCAGCTTCCATTTCGATCTTGTTTTCATTAAGGATGTCAACACCCTGCACGCCCTGGATCAACACATACAGGTTGAACCGGCCAACGGTAAGGTTGCTGGTAAAACCATAGGTGAACTTCGGTAGTGCATGACCGATAACAGTTCTGTCGAAGGTAGCATCCAGGGAGCTGTCGCCATTGAGGTCTTTATAAATAGGATCGCCGGGTTTTACATCCTGTTTAGTGCCGCTCTTTTTGATCTGGTCGGTACTTTGCCAAATGCCATCGAACACATAACCATAGAATTCACCGATCGGTTTTCCAACTTGCAGTATGGAAGAGGTTTTACCACCGGGGAACAGGTTCGAACTTACGTTACCGGTAAATTGGGAAGTATAGGGACCCAGATCGAGCACCTTATTGCGATTAGCCGAGATATTGAAAGCCGTGGTCCATTTAATATCTTTCTTATCAATATTAATGGTATTGATCCCCAACTCAATTCCCTGATTCTGCACACTACCCAGGTTTTGGGTCATGGCATTAAAGCCGGAAGTGGCGGGCAGCAGTACATCGTACAGCAGCTTGGTGGTTTTCTTGTTATAATAATCGGCCGACAATTGCACCCGGCTATTCAGGATCGACAGATCGAAACCGATGTCCAGCGTTTTTGTTGATTCCCATCTCAGGTTGGGGTTGTACAGGTTGCTGGGGGAAAAACCATTCACCCGGGCCTGCCCCAGCCAGTATGTATTGGGTTGGTATTGTTTCAACGACAGGTAAGAAGGAATTTCCTGGTTACCGGTAGCACCATAGCTTGCCCTGAACTTCAGGTCGTTGATGGCTGCCACATCTCTCAGGAAGTTTTCTTCTTTCACGCGCCAGGCGAAGGCCCCTGAAGGGAAATAACCCCATTTGTTGTTCACTCCAAAACGTGAAGAACCGTCGGCACGGAACGTAAAGGTGAACAGGTATTTGTCTAACAACCGGTAATTAGCGCGGCCCAGGAACGAAGCCAGCGTATTCAACGTGGTATTGGACCCGTCGGTGGCGCCGCCGATCGACAGGTTGTCGGTACCCAGCATATTGGTTGATAAACCTGTTACGGTAGAAGTTACAGACGCATTCTTGAATTCCTGGTAAGTAAAACCACCCACCAGGTTGATCGCGTGCGTTTTGTTAAAGGCTTTATCGTACGTGATAGTATTTTCGTTTAACCAGTTGTAGTTATTATTGGTAACTACCTGTGCATAGCCGCCGCCGTTCAAAGCGCCCAGGTAGGTAGTGCTGGGGCGGAACACGTCGTTGCGGTAATTGCGGTATTCACCCCCAAAACTGGTGCGCAGTTTCAAGCCTTTGACCAGCTCATACTCTGCAAAGAAATTACCAAACAGGCGAATGTTCTTGGCTTTGTCGCTGTTGAGGTTAGCAGCTGCTACCGGGTTACCGGCTATAATGGCGTAGTCTTTAGGAGCGTTCTGATAAGTAAAGGCACCTGTGCTGTCACGTACAGGAATACCCGGGTTGAATAACAAGGCATCGAGCAGGGTGCCGCCGGTGCTGCCACCCGTTGTATTTACATTAGCCTTTAACTGGTTGTCGTAAGAAATTTGTGTATTAAGACCTATTTTGATCTTTTCACTCACTTTGGTATCGAGATTGAACCGTACATTGCCCCGTTTGTAGTTGGAGTTGATGATGATACCATCCTGGGTGTAATAGTTCATGCTCAGGTAATAGCGGGTATCCACATTGCCACCGCTAAAGCCAAGGTTGAAGTTCGACATCTGGGCGCTGCGGAACAATTCATCCTGCCAGTCGGTGCCTTTACCCAGTGCGGCAACCTGTGCATCGCTGAAAGGTCTTTTGGAACTTGTAGGGTTTAAGTTAGAGTACGTCTCATTCATGAATTCGGCGTACTGTTTGGCATCCATCATATCCAGCTTCTTGGCTACCTGCTGCACGCCGGTATACGCATCAAAAGTAAGTGACTTTCTACCGGCAGAGCCTCTGCGGGTGGTGATCATTACCACGCCATTGGCGCCCCGGCTACCGTATATGGCAGTGGCGGAAGCGTCCTTAAGTACATCAATGGAAACAATGTCGTTAGGGTTTAGTGCAGTAATGTCGGCGCCGGCATAGCCATCCACCACATATAGCGGATCGCTGCTCGATGAAATAGAGTTGGTTCCACGAATGCGCACGGTGAAAGAAGAACCCGGCTGGGCGTTAGTTTGGGTTACCTGAACCCCGGCTACCCGGCCCTGCATTAACTGGCCGGTACCAAAAACGGGTGTTTTGTCAACACTCGACAGCGCAACAGACCCTACGGAACCGGTAAGGTCTTTTTTGCGGGCGGTGCCATAACCAACTACCACCACATCACTGAGTTGGGTAACTTGTTCCGCCAGGGAAACAGTCACTTCTCCGTTGTTGTTGGTTACATCTACCTCCTGGGTGGTAAAACCCACGGCAGATACAACAAGAATAGCTTGTTTGGTATCAGGAATGCTAAGCGTAAAGACACCCTTGGGGTCGGTGAAGGTTCCAATGGTAGTCCCTTTTAATTGAACATTGACTCCCGGCATAGGTAAATTGGATGTGTTGAATACCTTGCCGAAAATCCTTTTTTGTTGGGCAGCTGATTCATAGGGTAAACATGACCAGAGGATGACCAGCAGAAAACAGAATTTCCGAATCGTCGCAATCATTTGTTAAGATTAAGGTGAAGAAACAGGCAGTGAAATAAATTCAAAAAGGACGAACTTTTCGGAAATTCAACGGAAACGTTTCCGTAGTTACAGTTGGAAGATCTACTATTGTTAGTAGTAGA
>JAJKIL010000384.1 GCA_021154515.1 Niastella sp.
GCAAAAAGCGTCCGTACGGCGGCTATGAACGATTTGAATTTGATATTCCCACTGCGCAAAATGGCGATTGTTTCGATCGCGCACTGGTACGGGTAGAAGAAATGCGACAAAG
Source organism: Niastella sp. (assembly GCA_021154515.1). Classification (GTDB taxonomy): domain Bacteria; phylum Bacteroidota; class Bacteroidia; order Chitinophagales; family Chitinophagaceae; genus Niastella. The sequence continues at coordinate 113 of JAJKIL010000384.1, forward strand.
CCTGCGGATTGTAGAACAGTGTTTATTGAATATGCCGATAGGTGATTATAAATCCAGTCACCCGCTTACTACGCCCCCTTTAAAGAAATTCACCATGCAGGATATTGAAACCCTCATCACGCATTTTCTGAATGTGAGCTGGGGACCGGTGATCCCGGCCGGTGAAGCCATGAGTTGTATTGAAGCTACGAAGGGCGCCAACAGTTATTAATGCATCAGTGATGGCAATACGGCGGCCTATCGCGTGCGCATCCGCACCCCGTCATTCCCTCATATGCAAATGGTGCCGTATATCAGCAAAGGGTATACGGTGAGTGATCTCTTAAGCATATTAGGGAGTATAGATTTTGTTTTGGCTGATATAGATCGTTGAGTTGACCAGTTAACAAGTTGACGAGTTAAAAAGTTGACGTGGAAGAAAAAAGTCAGAAAGCCTTTCACGTTTCGCGGTTGACGTTTCACGATTAAGCGGGGCCAAAATTGCCGATTCACGATTCACGATTGCCGATAATAATATGATATCACAAAAAATAAATAAAGAAGTTTCAAAACAAGATAATACTGCGAAGTATCAGCAGCATTACCTAACGGACATGGAGCGTCAGTTCATTGACCATGAAGTAAGCCTGGTGCCGCATAAAAGCGCTGCAGTTATTGAAGCTTTAAAGATTGTGCAGCGCCAGCGTGGCTGGATCAGCGACGAAAGTGTGAGCGCGATTGCCGCTTATTTGCAAATGAGTCCGGCTGAAGTGGACAGCGTGGCCACTTTTTATAACCTTATTTTCCGCAAACCGGTGGGGCGGCATGTGATACTGGTGTGTGACAGCATTTCGTGCTATGTGATGAAGTATGGCGAGATCTATAAAGCCCTGCAGGAAAAGTTGCACATACAATTTGGCGAAACCACCAGCGATCAGTGTTTTACGTTGTTGCCTAATGCCTGTTTGGGTTGCTGCGATCACGCTCCGGCGCTCATGATCGACAATGACCTGTATAAAGATCTGACCGTTGAAATGCTCGAAAGCATTTTAAAACAATACACCTGACATAATATGGAACGTCCGCTCACACAATATATTCATCCTGGCTGTCCGCCATTTGATCTCAGGGAATATCAAATGACAGGTGGTTATGCGGCCCTGCAAAAAGCGCTGGGCAGTATGACGCCGAAGGAAGTACAGCAACTGGTGAAGGACAGTGGACTAAAAGGCCGGGGCGGCGCAGGTTTTAGTACGGGTGTCAAGTGGGGTGTTGTGCCTATGGACGATCATGCCCCGCATCCAAAATACCTTATTGCCAATGCCGATGAAATGGAACCCGGCACTTTTAAAGACCGGTTGCTATTGGAAGGCAATCCGCATCAACTCATAGAAGGCATGATCCTGTCAGCCTATGCCATCCAGGCGGAGGTATCGTTTATATTTTTACGTTGGGCATATAAAAAGGCAGCCCAATTGCTACGCAAGAGCATTCATGAAGCTTATGTGGCCGGTTTTCTGGGAAAGAATATCCTGGGTAGCGGGTTTAATTTAGAAATGCATTTGCATACCGGGGTGGGCCGCTATATGTGTGGGGAAGAAACCGCTTTATTAAATGCATTGGAAGGAAGAAGGGCAACACCAAGGGCCAAACCGCCCTATCCACAGTTAAGTGGTTTGTATGGCAAGCCAACCATTGTAAATAATGTAGAAACGCTTTGTAACATTCCACATATTGTAAACAATGGCGTCGACTGGTTCAAGGGATTAAGCAATAGTGAAGACAGCGGTACCAAATTATATGGCGTTAGTGGAAAGGTAAATAAACCGGGTTGCTGGGAACTGCCGATGGGTGTAACTATTCGGGAGTTGATAGAAGAATATGCCGGTGGCATGAAGAACGGCTACCAGTTAAAAGGCGTATTGCCCGGTGGCGCTTCCACTGATTTTCTGACTACCGAGCACCTCGATGTAAAAATGGATTTTACCGACGTGGCTAAAGCCGGAAGCCGACTGGGCACCGGTACTATGGTAGTGATGGACGATGCTACCTGTCCTGTTGGTTTTGTGCACAACCTGCAACATTTTTTTGCGCAGGAAAGTTGTGGATTGTGTACGCCCTGTCGCGAAGGGCTGCCCTGGGTTGAAAAAATGTTGTTAAGCCTGGAGCAGGGGAGTGGTACCGAACAGGATATGGAGTTGTTGGAAATGCATACGCACATGCTGGGTCCCGGTAATACTTTTTGTGCCCTGGCACCCGGCGCCATGGAACCTCTGCAAAGCGCATTGAAATATTTTAAGGATGATTTTGAGAAACATATTTCGTTACACCGGTGTCCTTACACCGCCTAACCAATTGTTATGTCAACGATATTCATCGATAACAAGCCATACGATGTAAAACAGGGAAAGAACCTGCTGGAGGTTTGCCTTGGGTTAGGTATCGATCTGCCCTATTTCTGCTGGCATCCGGCGTTGGGCAGCGTCGGCGCCTGCCGTCAATGCGCCGTAAAGGTTTTTAAAGATGAGAACGATACCCATGGCAAACTGATGATGAGTTGCATGGAAAATATAAAAGACGGTTTGCGGGTATCGGTGGCCGACAAAACCGCCAAAGCCTTTCGCAGCCAGGTAATAGAATGGCTTATGACCAATCATCCGCATGATTGCCCCGTTTGCGATGAAGGCGGGAGTTGCCACCTGCAGGATATGACGGTCATGACGGGTCACGATTACCGCCGCTATCATTTCAAAAAAAGAACTTTTACCAATCAATACCTGGGGCCGTTCATTCACCATGAAATGAACCGCTGCATTCAGTGTTATCGTTGTGTTCGCTATTACCACGACTATGCCGGTGGTAAGGACCTGAATGTATTTGCGGCGCACAGCCATGTTTATTTTGGCCGGGAGCAGGATGGCGTGCTGCAAAGCCCCTTCAGCGGAAACCTGGCAGAGGTTTGTCCGACTGGTGTATTTACCGATAAAACCCTGCGGGAACATTATACCCGCAAGTGGGACCTCACCACCGCGCCTTCGGTTTGTCAGCATTGCAGCGTGGGGTGCAATACCATTGCAGGCGAACGGTACGAACAGTTGCGTTGTATTACCAATCGGTTCAGCAGCCAGGTAAATGGTTATTTTCTTTGCGATCGCGGCCGGTTTGGGTATGAATTTGTAAACAGTGAGAACCGCATTACACAGCCGCTTATCCGCAACCAGGCGGTGGAAGCAGTGGACGAAGCTACATTGATGGGTCACATGAGAAAATTACTGGCCGATCATCCGTTGATAGGCATTGGGTCACCGCGCGCTTCTGTTGAAAGTAATACCGCATTGATGCAACTGGTGGGTAAAGAAAACTTTTACCAGGGCATCAGCGATAATGTGGGATTCATTCAACGACGCATCGTGGAAGTGCTGCAAACCGGTGTGGTGAAAACTGCTTCTCTTCAGGATATCCAACAGGCAGATGCCATCCTGGTGTTGGGCGAAGATATCAGGAACACCGCCCCGGTAATGGCGCTGGCGGTTCGTCAAAGCGTGTTGAAAACCGCGGCACACCATGCGTTGGAGCATAATGCAACCATACCTCTTTGGCACGATGCAGCCGTTCATGAAATAGTACAGGAAGAAAAAGGATTCCTGGCCAATTGTACCATCACCGCATCGCCGCTCGATGAAATAAGCACCTGTGTACAGCATAATGCGCCGGACGATCTCGCCCGCATCGGTTTTGCGATCGTTCACCAGTTGAATGGCGCTCTGCCGCGGGTGCAGGTGGATGAAGATACCCTGGCAAATGTTATTGATATTGCCGTGTTTTTGCAGCAGGCGAAACGGCCGGTGATCATCAGTGGAACTGGTTGTTATAATGAAGCGTTGATCCGCGCCGCATTTGATATTGCCGCTGCCTGTAAGACCGCCGATAATGAAGTACGCCTGGCATACGTAATGCCGGAATGCAACAGCATGGGCCTGGCCATGATGCAGGCCCCCAGTTTTGAGAGTGCTGTTTTGCGCACCACCCGGGAAAAAAATATGACCGCTATTGTACTGGAAAATGATCTGTACCGGAATGTGCCCACGCTTGTTGCCGATCTGTTTTTTAATAGTGTGGAACATTGCGTGGTGCTTGATTCATTGAATAACCTTACTACCCAACATGCCGATATCCTGATCCCTGCAGCCACCTTTGCCGAAGGCGATGGAACCCTGGTAAATTATGAAGGCCGCGCGCAACGGTTCTTCCAGGTGTTTATGCCGGGTCATACAGCCATCCGGGAAAGCTGGAAATGGTTGTTGAAAATGCAGGCTGTACGAACCGGGGAAGGGAACGAAAGCGTGTACCACCCTGAGGATGTTTTGGCCCGGACGGAGCAGTTGTTGCCGCAATTTGCCGGTATTACAGATGCAGCGCCTCACCATGATTTTCGGATAAACGGACAGGCGTTGCCGCGTGAACCACACCGTTACAGCGGACGCACGGCCATGTTGTCGAACCTGGCAGTGAGTGAACCAGAGCCAAAACAAGATGATGACTCTCCATTCACTTTTACCATGGAAGGATATTCCGGGATGCCGCCATCGCCACTGATCCCGTTCTTCTGGTCGCCTGGTTGGAACTCAATTCAGGCTGTTAATAAATACCAGCAGGAGCCTGGCGGTTCTTTAAAGAACGAGCAGGCAGGTAAATGGCTGTTTGCTTATAAGAAGGATGCTGCACCGGCTTATTTCAAAGATATCCCTGAAGCGTATGTAGTGCGCAATGATAGGTGGTTGTTGTTTCCGCAATACCATGTATTTGGGTCTGAAGAATTGAGCGCGTACGCTAAAGGCATTCGCGAATTGTCGCCTGAACCTTATGTGGCGCTCTCTGCAACTGATGCGGTAAGGCTTGGTGTAACCAATGGACAAACAGTAGCCATCCAGGTATATGAACAGGAATATGAATTGCCGGTTACCATTGATCGCTCTTTACCAAATGGATTGGTTGTAATGC
>JAJKIL010000385.1 GCA_021154515.1 Niastella sp.
GGATGTGAAATTTATCAGTATACTCGGCAAAACGAAGCGCGCTTTTGCCCTTCTCATTCATAACCGTGATGATCTGGTGCACGCTTAATGACGATCGGTCGATATCGGTTACTTCAAATGTAATTTCCTCGAGCCGTTTAATGATGTCGGCGTCTTTTTTCACGGTTTCGGGTACCGACAACAGGGCGTAGGGCGATATTTGCGCCTGCAGGGTACAGGCGGCGCAAATGGCGGTTATCAGGGTTAAGCAGTTTTTCATGGTGAATGGCCAATGGTGAATGGTCAATGGGTTTCTCAATTTTTTAATTTCTAATTCTTCATTCATCATTTCTCATTTTTTCTTAATGGCGATCTGTTCACTCAAGATAGCAAATAGCTGTTTATAGAATTCTTTAAAATCGGGGTACTCCTGTACCGCAAAAAATGGCTTGGCGAATTCCAGCGATACTCTTACTGAAAGCTGGTTATTTTCGGCCACCAGCCGCCGGGTAATGGCGATGCTGGTATCGGGCATTATCATGCGTATACTTTTCGGCAATGTTTCAAACTGGTACCCTTCGGGAATAGTAATATTGGCTACTATGCTGAACGACTGGTTTATACCAAAGAAAACATCTGAAAACCGGTTATCGGCCAAAAACGGATTTTTCTCCAGGCTGGTAAACAGGTTGGTGGAGAAATATTTGTAATCGCCCGAGGCGCTTACAGGTACATTGAAATGCACTTTTTGCACCAGTGGCAATGTATCGGCTTCCAGGTTTTCCAGTTCCAGGCTGTCCACTTGTGCGCCCTGGTTATTGGTTTTGAAATATTTCTCCAGGAACTTGGCTTTATCTTTCCTGGCTTCTTCAATACGCTGCAACCGGGCATAATCGTAGCTGTAAAGGGAGGCCCTGCCATTCATGGCGCCATTGTCGTCAATAGTTGCCTGCATAACCACAACATTCCTGTTTAACGATTTTTCGTTCCAGATCGGTTTCCAGCCCCATTCAAAGGTTTCGGGTTTTTCAATAACCAACCCTTCTGAGAACATCACATTTGGGGGGATCAGATAAGAAGGCGTGACCTTTTCAGTAGCATCCAGCACATACACTTTGTCATCAATTTCAACATAAGCCAGTACTTTATTAAACTGGTCTATATCGGCCACCATACTGGAAACAATCCCATGTTCGCGGGTGCTTACCAGTATGGCATGCGCTTTCAGATCGGCATCCTTTAGCAGGTTCACCAGTATGAGGTTAATTTCTCCGCTGGTGCCTTTTTTATCTTTCCACGCAGCTCTAACGCCATTTGATGCCCAGATATTACTGAGGCCATTCCATTCCATGTGCTTGCGAACGTATTCATGAATGATCTTCATTTTACGATACGGATCGGTGATGTTTTTCAACGCTGAATCGAGATCAGACGTGCGGGGGATATTTCTTTTCAGCTGTACGCCAAAATCTTCATCTTCCATCAGCTTTTTTATTTCCTGGGGCCAGTTCTTTAGCAGGTTTTCCCGGCGGGTGGGCAGGTTAAGTGCCATTGGCCTGAACTCAACGCGTTGCAGGTAATCTTTATCACAGCTGATGTAGGGTTCATCGCGCAACGCGGGAATATTTTTCATGACATAGGTCTGAATAATGCGGTTACTTTTGTCTTCCTTTTTTGATTCAAACGGCAATACACAATACGGCGTTGAATAAAATTCAATTTCATTGGGAAAATCAACGCGGTACCGGCTGTACTTTACAGGAATTTCGCGTTGAAAAAACCATTCTTCCAGGCTGATGCCGCTCCATGCCTGTTTCCATTTATATTCGATGATGCTGCCGGCTTTTACTTCAGGGAAGGTGAAGATCTGTTCATGATAGTATTTATCGATTGTCTTGTCATAAATGAGACTTTTCTCCACTTTGGTAGTAACAACGTTGCCTGCGCCATCGAGGTTATAGGTCTGGGCCTGCAGGTTCTTGATGTATTCAATATTTTTAAAGCTGTAATAGGGGATGTGAATGTCGGCCTTGTCCTTGCCTTTATCCCTGAGGATCTTTATGCGCACATGGCGTTCCAGTAACATGTCGCCGCCAGATTGAATGTTGCAAAACAGTTCGCCCACATCGAACAACACAACGGCATCGGCTTTGGCATCAAAATCACATGCTGACATTTCCAGGTCGGCTTTTTCAACTTTACCAAAGGCAGGAATGTCGCTGCCCTTCTGGGCAAGCAGGGCTACAGGCATGGCAATACAGGCAAATAAGGTTAATAGTCGATTCATTGGGGGTTTTTATGGTTTAATTTGGTTAATCAAGGTTGGTAGCTGCTAAGGCTTTCGAAGCACGATCTGTTCATTCATGATACCGGCCATTTTTTTATAAAACTCCTTTATGTATTCGTATTCATCGGCGGTAAACACCGGACGCGTGAAGTTGATCTCATATTTCACCCGTAGCACATTGTCCTTTACTTCCATATACCGCATAAAGGAGATGCTGGTGTCGGGCATTATCATGCGGAGATTTTTGGGCAGCGTTTCAATTTTCAACGATGCCGGCAGTTCAATATCTTCCAGTACCGTATGCGATTGCAGGCAACCGAAATCGATATTCGTAAACCGGATATCAGAGATGAACGGGTTTTTGACAATACTGGTGAACAGGTTCAGGTTAATGAGTTTGTAGTCGCCGCTGGCGATGGCCGGAATAGAAAAGTTAAATTGCTGCTCAAGGGACAGGGAATCGTTATCTATGTTATGCATTTGCAGGCTATCCACTTTCAACCCGGCCTCATAGGAAGTGTAATAGTTTTCCCGGAAGCGGTCTTTATCGCGTTGCCAGGCCCTGATGCGGGTAAGGCGGGCGTATTCTTTACTTTCAATAAAGGCTTTACCGGTCATGGCGCCATTGTCGTCAATGCGGGCCTGAATATTTACATAGTTCCGGTCCTTTTTTTCCGTTTCGGTAAGCGTAATAATGCCACCTTTCTTTTTATTGACCAGGAATGCTTTTGTATTGATAACGGTGAAAGGCGTCATGAAAGGCGGGGTATAAGGGCCCGCTGCATCCAGAACATATTTTTTATCGTTGATCAGCACACAGGCCATTGTTTTATTGAACTGGCCAACAAAAGGAAATTCAGGGTTCACCTTGCCATTACCACGTTCGCTCACCAGCAATGGATATGCTTCCAGACCTGCTTCTTTCAGCAGGTTTATCAGCAACAGGTTCACATCACCGCTGTTGCCCTGCTTTTTTTCCCAGGTTTCTTTAACGCCATCGCCAGCGACAAGGCCTCCGATACCATTCCAGTTAATGTTTTTATAAACGAAATTGTAAACGGCTGCCATTCGCTCATAGGCAGTCGGGATCGCTTTCACTTTATCGAGCCACTCTGGCCCAACCGGGATGTTTTTATTCAGTTGAACGCCAAAATCTGAGCGCTGCATTATTTCGCGGGTAACCTCGTCCCAGGTGGTCATATAGCGCGTAGTGCCGCCAAACATGCCCGCGTAACCCGACAACTGAAATTCTATATGCTGCAGGTAATCTTTTTCTGCATCCATAAACGGTTCATCGCGTAACCCGGCTATGTTGTTCATTTCAAAATAGATCCGGCCTTCCGATTTTTCTTTTTTGATCACAATGGGCAATTGATCGCTTTTGAAAATGCGGTAGGTAAATTCATAGTTAGGCATTACCGCCAGCGAAAAATGGCTGTGCATAACAGGGATCTCGCGCTGGAAATTCCAGTCGTTGAGGTGGTAGCGTTTAGCGGTGATAAAGTATTTATATTCTATAATAGTGCCCGGCTGTACATCGGGCATGGCGATCTTTACTACTGACCACCATTCGTTTATCTTTTGGCGAAAGATGGCTGACTGCGGAACTTTTTTAACGTCGGGAACTGTTTTGGGGTTGTACGAATAGGCTTCAATTTCGCTTATGTATTCCATATCGTCTTTACTGTAATAACGGATAACTACATCCCCATAGCGGTTTCCTTTTTGTTTCAGGATCTTTAACCGGGTACGCCGGGTATAAATTTGTTCATTCCGGTCGTTGTCAACGCGCGCCTCGTCAAAGATCACCACGGCGTCGGCTTCTTTATCGAACGGACATTCGGTGATGGATTTTTCAGCATCCGTAAATTCTCCCGGTTCGGGCAGGGTGGTTTGTGCAGCACACAGTTTAACAAGCGCCAGGCACAACAAGCTACAAACAAAGCGTTTCATGCACAGTTTTCTTTAAGCAATAGTTTAAAAATATTGAATAATGAACCCCTCTTCAACATTCGTTATTGAAAATTCGTTATTCAATATTCAATTACGGTATAAACGTTGTCTGATCCGTTTATTGCCCGTTCTCTGGTTTTGTAAATTTATTCGTACATATCAACAAGCCGGTTTAGCTTTGATTGATATTCCGGATGGGCTTTTTACCGGTGTTTCAGGAAGCTACGCACCGCAATTATAATAAAAAAAAGCACCCTTTTCAAGAGGCAGGACAAAAGCAAGCAATATGTTATCGAAAAAAGTTAGTATGTTATTTTTTTATGTGGCCCTGGCTATGACCGGATTGGGACAGCAAAACGGCAATTCCGGCAAAAAAGAAAATGCCTCCCTGTCGAAAGGCGGTCGTAATCACCTAGACAACACGTTGTTATGGCGAATAAGCGGTAACGGGCTCAAACGCCCGAGTTACCTGTATGGCACCATGCACGTATTGTGTGCCGAAGATGCCACGGTGAGCGATAGCCTGAAATTTGTTATAAAAAATTGCGATCAGATCTATTTTGAGCTGGATATGGACAATTTAGGCGAAACGCTGGGCGCCCTGAAATACCTCCGCATGAACAACGGCACCAAATTGTCGGAATTGCTTACCAAAGAAGAATACGCAAAAGTGGAAGCCTATTTCAAACAAAATTCACTGCCTTTGAGCATGTTCAACCGGGTGAAACCGTTTTTCATTTCCAGTCTTATTGGCGAACAAATGATGGCGTGTACAGGAAAAGAAGGGGAGGGATCACCTCTTTCCCAAAAGAACGGCATGGAAGAACTGATTATGCGGGAGAGCAAACAGTACAATAAAGAAATAAAAGGGTTGGAAACAACCGAATTCCAGGCTTCTATTTTCGACAGCATCCCTTATGAGAAACAAGCAAAAGAACTGGTAACATATATTGACAGCATCGATACTTATAAAGCCGCAACCCTGGAAATGATAAAAGCATACCGCGAGCAAAACCTGGAGTTGCTGGATTCGCTGTCGAACAAAAGCGACCCGGGCATGGAGGCAGAATATATGGACCTGTTGTTGTATGGCCGCAACCGCCACTGGGTTGAACAAATGCCGGCGTTGATGAAGGAGAGCAGTCTGTTATTTGCAGTGGGTGCGGGGCATTTACCCGGCGATCAGGGAGTAATAAATCTGTTGCGTAAGAAAGGGTATAAGTTGACGCCGATGAAGAATGTGGGTAAGAGTAAGAATACGGAGTCGCTGTAGGCGGGTTGATCAGTTAACGAGTTAACAGGTTAACAAGTTGAAATATTTAAAATATGAAAGGCGTGGTCGGTTCAAACCTGCCACGCCTTTTTGTTTTCGGGATTTCAACTGGTAAGAGAACCTTGTCAACCCCGTCAACATATTAACTTGTCAACTAATATTAAAACTGCTCCAATCCGTTGAAGAAGAAACTGCCTTCGATAGCGGCATTTTCATCGCTGTCGCTGCCATGAACGGCGTTTTCGCCGATAGAGGTAGCAAACAGTTTGCGAATGGTGCCGGCTTCGGCCTGGGCGGGGTTGGTAGCACCGATCAGGGTACGAAATGCATTAACGGCATTGGGTTTCTCCAAAATGGCGGCAATGATAACACCGCTGCTCATGAAATCAACCAGTTCGCCATAAAAAGGACGCTCTTTATGCACAGCATAGAACTCACCGGCTTTTTCCTTGCTTAATTTGGTCAATTTCAGCGATACAACGCGGAACCCTTCTTTAATGATCCGATCTAATATCGCTCCTGCATGTCCATTCTTCATGGCATCGGGTTTAATCATGGTAAACGTGCGGTTACTCATACAATCTTCAATTTTGGCCGCAAAAGTAAGAGAAGTTTTTAAGTTTTGGTCATTGAGCTTTATTTCCGCAACTTTGCTGCCGTTTCATGAAACCTATACAAGACATATATCCCCATTTAACAACCCCGCGCAATGTGGTGATTACCACGCATCAGAAGCCTGATGCCGACGCTATGGGCAGCTCATTGGCCATGTATCATTTTCTGACCTCCCTGGGTCATTCAGTTACCGTAGTGTCACCTACGAACTGGGCCAAATGGCTCGACTGGATGCCCGGAGCCGCGAATGTGATAGATTATGAACTGCAGCGCGACAGGGGCGAGGCCGCCTTAAAACAGGCGCAATGGGTTTTCTGCCTCGATTTTAATGTGCTGGTTCGTACCAAGCA
>JAJKIL010000386.1 GCA_021154515.1 Niastella sp.
CGGCAAAGTAACCCGTAACAAATTGCCACTCTTATTGCTTACTTCACGCCAGGCTATTGCAGGTACGGTTTTACCCGCAGGCTTATAAAATACCCAGCCGGCTATTATTATAGCACCTGCAATTACTGCTGCAGCCATCCATCTATATAGGCGGGGAAACCCTTTTTTCGTTTGCAGGGGAACAACCAGGCCCTGCCGGGGTTCTTCTTTTATTCCATGCTGCTCAAAATATGTCAGCATTTGCTGTTTTATTCCGGCCGGCATTGGCTGTTGCGTTGCCTGCCGGATCTCTTCCAGCATAGCCTGATCAAAAAAGGTCCCATCCTCCTCCATCCATTGCATCACCTGCCGTATTTCTTCGGAAGAAGCCTGTCCTCGCAGCATTTTCTTATACAGTTCCAATTTCATTTACTGTGGTATATAATAAGCACGTTTTATAAAAGCGGAAGGATACGTGCCATGTAACCCTTAACAGTTTGGTAATATTGAGTAAATGAGCGGGATAAAGATCACTAAACGACAGATGTGTAGAAAGGCAATTATTAAAGGCATCACCTGCCGCAAAAGCTGCAAACTCAATCGCATTTGTTTTTTAACGTCGGCTATGGTAAGATTAAGCTGTTCGGCTACTTCTTTATGAGAAAGCCCTTCCTGGCGTACTAACTGGAAAACTTTCCTGCGCTTTTCCGGCATCTGGGACAGGGTGTTGAGCAACTGGCGTTGCCTGTCGCGCAAAAAAAGCATTTGTTCCCCTTGAGGCTCGTCCGTCATGCCTTCCATCCGCTGTGCTATGGAAAAATGCAGGCGGCTACGGCTTTGTTTTTTCCTGTAATCGTCTGTAAGCAGGTTTTTTATGTAGGTAACAAGCAGGGGGAGCAGGTCTGCATCGGTATCTATTGTCTGAATGTTTTCCCATAGCCGCAGAAAACATTCCTGAACAATATCCTTAGCGGTTGTTTCATCGCCGGTTAACTTAAGCACATAGTAAAACAATCCGTCTCCATAGCGAGCAAAAATTTCATGAAATTGCTGGTAAACAGTCTTGCTATTATCCACTTGTCCGGATTTGCGGCAAAAATAAAGCCCTGAATTTTTAACATCTTTCACAGCTTGCTCATTTAATGATTTGTTAAAGCCACTTTCTTAAGACCTGATCTAATTTTTCAATTCCCATTGACTTACATATTGCTGTTCTGCGGAGCGATATACTGGAATTACAGGCAATGCCGTTATTGAACTACGTAAATTTCTAAAAGTATCCGGCAGATTATTGCCGTAAATTTTTTGCAGGGCGCTGTTCACCAATGGGTCCTGAACAGAACCGAAAGGATAAAGCGGAACCTGGGCCATATCACTCACTGCCTGCTGGGGCGCAATACCTTTATCGTACCCACCCTGGTTATCCTTGTTAAACAGTTTATATATAATAGGCTGTATTTTCCATTCCACTTTGCGGGGGGTGTGCTGATCTTCTACCAGCAAAGAGGCTTCATCTTTACCAGCCGTGGTTTCCCCTACCTGAACAACTTCTACAAAAGGTTTCAGATTATTCACTAAAAGTTCTGATGCAGACAAGGTAGCGCCAGTGGTTAATATAAAAACCCGTTGTAATGACAACCGGTAGGGTAAAAGGTCATTAAACTGCCGCCCTGTTGCGTTGCCGGATGTATTGAGCACGGCCTGCGTACTGCGTGGTTTTGTTCCTTCATGGCTGTTGCCTTTATAGATAACAAAGGCGCCATCGGCCGTAATGTTTTTGGCTATCATAGCGCACAACTTGGCACAGGAGGGTACGCTACCACCGGCATTGTACCGGAGGTCAATAATCAACTCATTTACATTGGCTTGTTTTAGCTTACCAAAGGCCTGCAACAGGGATGCATCATAATATTCATCAAATGAATTATAGAACAGGTAGCCTGTTACTATGCCGCCAGCAGAAAAAGTGCGTACCAGGCGAACGGCATTCTCTGCACTGTAGCGTTTTTTTATAGTGATGGCCTGCTGGGCGGTCCAGGTGTTATTCGTATAAGTAGCAGGCGTTAGTGTTACCTGGCTACCGGTTTTCAATTGTTTTATAACAGTGTTCATATTGCCGTCGTTGATATCGACGCCATTTACCCGGGTAAAATAACTACCTCTTTGTAAACCAGCGGCATCGGCGCCCCCGCCCGCATTTACCAGGCTAACTACACCAATATAACCCTGATAGCCAGTTGCTTTTACCAAAGCATATTGAAAACCATAAGTAAAATAAGTGGTAGAAGGTGAAATTACATCACGGCCATTGGCAATCCAGGAATAACGGTCCTGGTCAGAAAGCAGGCTGGCAAAAAACTGGTCGGTTGGTAAGGAATAATCCGGCCTGGCTGGCATTTTATCGCCCCAGTAATAGTAACGGCGCATACTATCGAGTACCCACCGGTTAATAATACCCAGTGAATCGGCAGGGACAGGATCGGTTATCACGTCGTGCTTGCTGCAACAGATAAAGGCAACCGAAAAGAAAGCTGATATAGCTATCCGGGATAAGTGTTTCATTCTGTTCCGTCATTATACTGATGGGTAATAAATTTAGCAGGCTTTGCTGATTAATAGTTCACCGGTAATAAATTATAAAAAACAGGTATGGATAACGGAAAGTGTGGAATAAAATATATAAATGACTGTATTGCTTCACAATAGTGACAGTTTAGGGAAGCAAAAGTAAATGCATTTTCAGCACCTTTTTTACCATTATTTTATAAATACATAACATGTGTTTCATATTAAAATAATGTAATCTTCATTTTATTAAGCACTAAAAAAGCGCCGCGATGCGAATCGGGGCGCTTACTTTATTATATAAATAATTTATTTCAATGCATTCTTTAACTCTTGAGCAGCATAACGAATAGCAGATTTCGTTTCGGGTATATGTGACAGCGGGTTCAGCATACCATAATCATGGATCATTCCCAAACAGCGGATCAACGTCACAGGCACCCCGGCCTGATTCATTTTTCTTGCATACGCTTCGCCTTCATCACGTAAAACATCGTTCTCGGCAGTTTGCACCAGGGCCGGCGGCAGTCCTTTTAACTGATCGAGCGAAGCCCGTAAGGGCGAAGCAAAAATATCCTGGCGATGCGTATCGCTGGTAGTATAATTATCCCAGAACCAGATCATCATGTTACGGGTAAGGAACCGCTCATTGGCATATTGATGATATGAATCCGTATCGAAGCTGGCATCGGTAACCGGCCACAACAAAACCTGGAATTGTAATTCCGGCCCTTTCTTCTCTTTACACATCAACGCCACTACTGCCGCCATATTACCACCTACGCTATTACCCGCCACGGCCAGTTTCTTTCCATTTACATTGATGTCCGCACCATTCTCCGCCACCCATTTGGTAGCCACATAAGCTTCGGTAATGGCCACCGGGTATTTGGCTTCAGGCGATGGCGTGTATTCTACAAACACGGCCGCCATCCCGGAATGCACTACCAGGTCGCGCACCAGGCGTTGGTGAGTAGGAAAATCACCCAGCACCCAACCGCCGCCATGGAAGAACATAAACGCCGGCAGTTCCTCATCCACTCCTGCAGGACGCACCACAAACAACTTAACCGTAAGCCCGTCCTGGGTAATTGTTTTTTCCATCACGTCAATGCCCGAGAGGTCTACAGACACCGATCTCTGAGCGCCTATCAGCACCTGGCGGGCAGCCTCCGGCGTCATCGTTTCCATCGGTTTTCCGTCACCACTGTTCAGTTCTTTCAAAAATGCTTTTGTTTGAACCTCAATAGAAGGATCGGTAGCATAGCTTACTACTTCAGCTGTAATTGACATGTCTGTTGGTTTTGAATGTTAAGTAAGTAAAATGCCTGTTGTGCATGGAAGTGGTAGCGGTTGACAAAAGTACCATATTCTGGTGAAGCGGCAAGGCAGAAGGCAGAGGGCAGAAGGCAGAAGGCCCTCCTACGCTAAAGCTTGCGCCTCCGCTAAAGCTTCGGCGCCACGCGGACGGCGGGCAAGACAGATCGTTCGCGGCGACTGTGAAACTTGCAACCTGCAACCAGACACATTTCCGTTCAAAACCGTTACAGGAGCGGTATCCGATCAGTGCCCTGAGATGCCCATTTCGTCGTTTTTGGCAAAATTCAAAAATGCACATTAT
Source organism: Niastella sp. (assembly GCA_021154515.1). Lineage (GTDB taxonomy): Bacteria > Bacteroidota > Bacteroidia > Chitinophagales > Chitinophagaceae > Niastella. The sequence goes on from JAJKIL010000386.1 coordinate 4,166, forward strand.
TAATTTACAGGAAAATACATAAAGCTGATATAAATATTAAATCCGAGTACAGAGAGATTTTACATTTACAAAACAAATAGAGCGCAACACAGCGATTCAACAAGCACACTAACGGTTACATTTAGTCTTACCCTGATAGATCAAGAGGCAACAATATCATATCAGTTCACACACCTTAACCTACATTATGAAAAAACAAACACGTGCAACGATCGATCAGAATAAAATAATAAAGGCCAGGGATATCATTGACCAGGAATACTACAAACCGATAACGCTGGAATACCTCAGCCGGCGCGTGGGCATGAGCCCGAAGAAGCTGGCCACCGCTTTTCCCAAAAGATATTATCAAAGTGTGCAGCAATACCTGACCATGTCTCGTGCATTGAAAGGCATGCAGTTATTACTCGAAACCCAACTACCTATCTATGAAATAGCCTGGGAAACCGGCTATGATGTTACCCGACCATTCTCTTATCAGTTTAAAAGGATTACCGGTCGCGCGCCATCCGTCTGGCGAAAAGTACAGCTTAGCAATCCTCCCGGAACAGTCCCCTATATTTTGCTCAACCGCTAGAACTTCCTGCACCAGCGACGCAACCAACATACAGTTTTCACCCTGCGAAACAGGCGATTGTATGCATTATTTATCATTAAAATGTTTCTTCATCTTTGATCCTAATCAATTTCCTGTATACTTACCCTTCTTCAACAAATTAAAGCCTATAAATTTAGTAACTTCCCCTATCCGCCCAGGATATACTACTCACGGTTAAGTATTCGAAGAAACCACTCTGGTTAGTTAGCCAATTGCCGCTATTGGCTTAACTTTTAAAATTTACAACAACATCATGCTATTTGAAATGGAAAAGCCTGGTGAAAAGAAACCAGTGCTCAATGACATCAGGATCAACGACGAAATATACGACGTCGTCGATTGGTTTTATCCCCGCCGCGGTTTCGTGCAGGTACTGCAACTGTACATGGGTACTAATGATATTATGAAAATTATGAACTGCAGTTATGATGATGCTCTTACCTTGTACTATGAGATCCGCGATTACTTTGGAGATAGATCCATGCGTATTTTAATTCCCCATTTTTGCCATTATGCAGGAATTGATGAACTATGGGTGCACCTTTTCATAACATCATTGAAAAAACGTATATCGTTACCACCCAGTCAAACAAGCGCTGAGCCATCAGATGATGATCCATTTGCCGGAGAAGAACGGATAAAACTTGCGCAGGCCATCGAGAATATGAAGCATGGGAAAATGGATAATCTGGAAACCCGACGTGAACGGGCCAGGCAATGGAAGCTGTTAAATAACAAGGGAGAAAAGCACGCTAAACGGCATGATAATTTCCGGGTAGTCATTTATTCCGATGAGGTAGCTGCTATATTAAGAAATCACCTTCGCACTGCACAAGGAATGCTAAGAGAAATTCGTACGATGTATGAAATTCCCAGAAAAGCCCCTATTTCAATCAGAAGGTTTTGTTTTCATTTTAAATATGAAGAAGAAGAGATCAGAATGGGACTTGCCTGCATGTATGGCGAAGAATATATAGCGCCGTAAAAAAGAACAGGTATATCATGCCCTCTCCTCTATAATAAATAAAGCCCGTACGATGCCAGTGGTCGTACGGGCTTTACTATAAGACTGAAGTATGCTCCCGCCCTCCTTCGCCCCCGGGCAAAGACTCAGCTTACCCGGCTTCGCAAATCCTTCGCAAGTTCTTCGCAAATTTGCGAAGAAGCCTAAGAGCGTTCCCGAAGCATTCTAAAAGCGTTTGCGAAGAAATATCTGCCTTTTCTCACATTTCCCCATTAATTCATCAGTAATACGAATCTCTTATTGGTCTTACTCTTCTGCTTTAATTAAAAACGCCTCACGAACGACTATAACGCCAAAAGCGTAGAAATGTAAGTCCAAATGAGTTGTTGTAAGTCAGGACGCATAATATAAGGAGTTTGGAAATGAGCCATTTCAAACCGTTTTATGTTTGTGTGAGAAAGCAAGCAAGTGGATATACCGGTTACACACAAGCTTATTTCGGTTCGGTATCTCATTCCTCACATCTAAAACTCCTTTTATGGGAAAGATGAACAACGGTATCCTGGATAATTTTTCAGGTACCATCGGTAAAGTAGTTGGCAGTAACTGGCGGGGCGTGCCTTACATGCGCAGTAAAGCTAAAAAGCGCACAGGCGCCCTAAGTGATGCTCAACTTGAACAACAGGCTCGATTTGCCATAGTTGGCAAATTCACCCAGAGCATGAATGATCTGTTTACACTCGGGTTCAGAGACCAGGCGGTTAAAATGACGGGTAAAAATTACGCCCAGTCCATCATCCTCAGGGATGCAATCACTGGTACTTATCCGGATTTTCAGATCGATTACAGCAAGGTGCCCATTAGCCAGGGTAAGCTTACAAGGGCTAAAAGTCCAGTGGTAACAGCTGAGGCTAACAGTATCCTCAAGTTTACCTGGACAAACGATGCGGGAAGAAAACTCGCAAAAGCCAATGACCAGGCGGTACTCGTTGCATATTGCCCTGAAATGAATGAAACGGAGTATGCGTTCGGACCTGCCCGCGATGCAGCAACAGGCACGCTTGATGTAGCCGAATTCTCCGGCAAAAAGGTGCATGCCTGGATCAGCTTTATGTCAGGCAATGGCAAATTGATTGCCAACAGCGTTTATTGCGGTGAGTTAACCATTAGCTAACTGCAATTCGTGTAAACGTATCCTGTAAAACAACACACCGGAGTCACCGGTCATTAATCCCGATGCGTATCGGGCAAGGCAAACGCCCACTTAAAACAAAATGCAACCCCGAGGGCCCCGGGGGCGCATTTTAAGACAACTGTTTCGGTATTCATTTTCTAACATGTAAAACCCGTTTTATGAGTCAACTTTCAGAAAACACTGCATTACCTAACAATCGTAGTAATGTAGTCGAGTACAGTTCTTACGACAACACGTATCATTTACGAAGCTTCCTGCTTCGCAAGAACAGAGAGCCTAATGCCTTTCAGCTGGTTCAACAGGAAATGTTTTCCAAAGCGGCAGAATTTGTGCTTAGCCTTTCGTCCCTGCTGTTATTAAGCAATAGAACGATCAGCCAAACCGCGCACCTGAGTTTTGTAATGTCATACGTGTATACAAAAGCGATCACATACAGCAGTAAGGGATTTAGCATCAATTACCCCAGGGTGCTGATAAGCCACGGCAACCTGCCTACTGCCGAAAAAGCTGTTACTAAAACAAGTCCGGGCTGTATAAGCTTTTCCTGGACCAACAACGCCAGCCCGGATCTTACCCGAGGTTTTGACAAAGCCATCCTCGTGGTTTACTGTGAAGCATTGAACAAATGCATTCACATTATCGGGGAAACAAGGCGCCGGGATGAAGAAGCATTGCTCGAGGTCCCTCAATTTCATGGGTATGAAGTGCAAACCTGGTTAAGTTTTATTTCGGCCGATAAAAGAAACCTGGCCGACAGCATGCATACCGGGGCGTTGTTTATTACCTAAGAGAAATTATAACCTTATCCTATTTTTTATTCTTTAACCATTTCAAACATTCATTTGTTTACGCAGCAGGCCTGTTCGTAATAGGAAAGTCCTCCCGACGAAAGGAGGACCTTTTATTGACAAACTGCTAAAGAATGGTAAACACCATCGACGCAGGCATCTTCATGACCCTGCCATCCGGACCGGCAGCGGCAATATCATCGATAATGATCCGCTGATCTTTTGTCATCGATTGGATCAGTTTTATCTGTTCTGGTGAAAAACGGTCATTGGCAGTAGTAACTGTCAATCCCTGTACATGGTCATTTGTAATGACGCTCATCGTAAAGGAAACTACTTTGAAAGGAATATCAATATCTGCATTCTCAACCGTACATATAATTCCGCCTGCTTTCAGCAAAGCTTCTTTACTGATGCGCCCGCCTTTTATCAGTAAGCCGCCCGCTGGTGGTGTTAATGACGCAACAGGGGGTGCAAGATATTTGGCATTGAAGGTTGTTTCCTTTACTACTTTGCCACCGGCCTTAACGGTGATGACCGCTTTGCCAGGTTTTGCAGCCTTAATTACATATTCTCCATTCTCGCCGGTAATAGTACCATTATCTATCGCCACGGCAATTTCATTGGCTTTGTAACCAGCTACTGAAATATTCACCGGGTTTTCGATCCCAATGTATACCACGTTCGCTTTTGTCAGCGCCACTGCCGTTACTACTTTGGGGGTTTCTGAAACGGTTTGTCCGTTTACAAAGGCAACTCCCAACAAGAGCAGGGCTGTAACCGGCGCCAATAACAAGAGCCTGTACCTGGTTGCCGGTGCTGCTTTTTTTGTTGACATCATAAGAAATCGTTTTTTTATTAATGAATGTTTGAAGGTGGATGTAATGGCTATCCGCTTTGATTCAATTATATGGTCCAGTAATAATTGCTGGTACCGGACTTTATCTACGCCTCTATTCAGCACGCCTTCATCAGCCAGGTATTCATGTACCAACTGGATCTCATTCCGCATCACATACATAAACGGATTAAACCACTGAAACGCTGTCAACAGTTGCGCGAGTAACCGGTCAATGGAATGATACTGCGCCGCATGTACCTGTTCATGCAACAATATATTGTCCTGTCCTTCGGATAAGCTTTCTTTATTCATAAACACCAGGCGAAAAAAAGAAAAGGACTCTTTAAACCGGTCATTCCATGCCAGCCGCAAGCCGCCCCATTTTTCTTTGGTAGCTTTTTTATAACAGGTCAGAATAACAATCAACTCTTTGATGATCCCTATTATAAAAAAAATCATCACAGTAAGGTAGATATAGAACACCCAGGATATGCTTTTCTTCCAGTCTATAGCAGGGGTTGTTTGCGTACGCGTATTGTCTGTTTTTATGCCGGTTGTGTTTGCAATGGGGATGTTCTCAACAACAGGAGTAGCTGATTCCGTCTCCGCAACCGATGGTCTTATCACCAGTGGACTTACCGGCGCCAGCATGGACACCACCATGCCGATCAGAAAATAATAGCGGATGGTCTTTACAGGCATCCTGTTTTCCAGCAGTGCCTTATACACCAGCCACACTACACTCACACAACCCGCCGACAACAATACATATATAAGGAAGGTTTGCATACTTATGATTTTTGTTTTTTGATCTCCTGGTCGATCAGCTTTTTCAATTCTTCCAGTTCAGTCACCGGCACGTCTTTTTCCTTTACAAAGAACGATACCAACTGGTTAAGTGAATTATTAAACAGCCCTTTGTACGCGTCTTTCAACACATGCTTTGCATATGCTTTTTTTGCGACCACCGGGTAATACACATGTATATTCCCATACTTTCGGTGCGCCACATAGTTTTTTTTCTCCAGCACTTTTATTACTGTCGCCACCGTAGTATACGCTGGTTTGGGCTCGGACAACTTCTCCACTACATCTGCTACTGCACCTTCCTGTATGTCCCATAATACCAACAGGATCTCCTCCTGGGCTTTGGTTAATTCTTCCATCAGCTACTATATTTTAATGCAATCTACTACAACTATAGTAGATTGAAAAATCTTTTTTCCCCACATAAAAAAAGTCCCTCCCGATACATCGGGAAGGACTCCTATTTTAGTTATCAGCTTTTCTTATTTCGCATCTGCGCCTACATCCTTCGGGTTGAGGATCCGCGCTGTTGCCGGGGCAGAACTTACTTCATCAGCGCCGGCATCGAGGGGCGCCGTTCTCGGCTGTCCGTCCATGTCAGTGGTGATGGCGGCATAGGGGTTAACTGCTTTCTTGCCTTTGGGCGCCGGCACGGCATCGATGGCCGGACTGCCAGGCAGTAGATGGATAGTTTCACTGGTGCCGCGGCCCAGCTTGGGATCGGTAGTAGTGAAGGTTCCATCAGGCATATCGCCCTTGCTCTCGGCATTGAAAACAATATTGCCTTCCCAAACCGGGTTTACAAAGGGACCGGTAATGCTTGCTGCTGGTCCGCCGCCCCTGATGATATTGCGGGCAACGGTAATCGCCGTAGCGCCTAATCCTTTATCGCGGCCGCCCATGGCAATGCTGCTCTTGCAACTGATAATGGTATTGAAAGCGATCAGCACCCGATCGGGCCGGTCGTGACAGGTGAGTGCGGCGCCGTCAGCAACTTCGCCGTCGCCATTGCCTATATTGATACCCATACTGCAGGTCTCAAAATAATTGCTGTAGATGAGGTGGTCATCACCAAAGATGCGCAAACCGGGGGTGTTGTGAAAATAGTTGCCATACACCTGGCTAAAGTTACCATGCCGCAAAGTGAATTGCGCCTTGCAATTGCGAATGGTATTATAGCGCAGCGTTACGGCCGATGCTTTTACTGAGATCAGCTCATTCTCGCCTTCACATTCTTCAAACAGGTTGTACTCTACAATGCTGTTGCTTTTCGACATACTGAATCCGCTCAGACCAAACTGGAATGCTTCAGCGCCATTTTTGCCACCCTGGCTGGTAAAATTGTAAAAATAGTTGTGGTGGATCCATAAGCGCTCGGCAATCTGGCTGCCTTCGCCGCGGATGGCCAGGAAACGGCCCATCGTACTCTTATTATGGAAAGTATTGTAATCGACCTGGTGATCACTGCCGGCAATGGTCAGTTCCTCCCCTTCGCCTTCATTCTCGAAAATGTTGTGCGTCCAGCGGCAAAAGCTGGTGCCGGTACCCGTACGGGCCGTACTGGCGGCGTGGGTGAATTTAAATCCGCTGATCACAATGTATTTGGCCGGACTCATAATGGCAAACCCGCCTGCGCCGGTTATCTCTGCCTGTCCATCAGATTGGGCCATAATTACAATGGGTTGCTCTTTTGTTCCTTCCCGGTTAATGGTCACAGGATTGCCGGTGGCATAGAGCCCATTCTGTACCAGCAAGGTGTCGCCGGGTTTGGCTTCATTGATCGCTTTTTGTAAATGGCCAATGGTTTTTATCACAATGGTTCCGGCGGTGGTGGTTTGAACGCCGGCAGTCATTAACAAGAGGAGGGCTGTAAGGGAACGTACAATATTTTTCATGCAGGATATTTTACCCGTACTATAACAGTTTTGGCAAATATAATATTGTATCCCCAATGGGCAGATAGGGGTTTTTACTAGTTATTGAGCTATTTTATCAAAAA
>JAJKIL010000387.1 GCA_021154515.1 Niastella sp.
CCAAACCCAGAAAATATGATCCCTAAAGTTGTTGTCCGCCCAAACCCGTTTTTTACTTCCATAACGCTTGATGTAACGTGTGCACAAGGCAAACATGTGATTGTGCGGATGTTCGATGAAGACGATAAGATCGTAAAAATGTTCAGCTGGTTCCTGGTTAAAGGAATAAACATAACCAATATAAGCGAAGTAGAATTTTTGCCTGCCGGCGTTTACTCGCTGGACATTGTTGATCTGGAAGGAGACGTATTATACAACACCCACATTTCAAAAGGCTAGAGAAATATTTCAAACCCCTAACCCCGCAGGAGTTGTTTGCAAAAACAACTCCTTTTTTATTGTCAGTTCCTGTAATTTTGGGCATGACAAAGCTGAGTGTAAACATCAACAAATTTGCCACGTTGCGCAATAGCCGCGGAGGTAATAATCCCGATGTAGTAAAAGCGGCCATCGATGCAGAGCGTTTTGGCGCAGATGGCGTAACGGTTCATCCCCGGCCCGACGAACGGCATATCCGCTACAGCGATGTACGGGCCATTAAAAAGATCATCACCACAGAATTTAATATTGAAGGCAACTGCAGGGAACAAAAATTTATTGACCTGGTGCTTGAAACGCAACCTCATCAGGTAACGCTGGTGCCAGATGCGGAAGGGCAACTTACCAGTGACCATGGCTGGGACACCATACAGCACCGCGATTACCTGCGGGAGATGATCCAGACATTTAAAAAGGCAGGCATTCGGGTGTCGATCTTCGTTGATCCCGTTATTGAAATGGTGAATGGCGCCGCAGAAACCGGTACCGACCGCATTGAGCTGTATACCGAAGGCTACGCCCGGGAGTATACGAACGACAGGGAACAGGCCATTGCCAGTTATGTAACCGCCGCTAAAAGGGCCAATGAACTGGGACTGGGCATTAATGCAGGTCACGACCTCGATCTTACCAACCTGGCTTATTTTGCACAAAACATCCCGGGGTTACTGGAAGTATCCATAGGGCATGCCCTGATAAGTGATGCTTTGTATCTGGGGTATGAGAATGCGATACAATTGTACAAGCGACAGTTGAAAGGTTGACAAGTTGACGAGTGAACCAGTTGACGAGTTAACCAGTTAACAAGTTGACAATTGGCGAGAGAGCCTCACTTTACGCCAATACATCGTGCCATTCTGTGACCTTGTCTAACACCGATTTGGCGAAGGGGCAGAGGGGCACGATCTTGATGTTATGGGTGCGGGCATATTCAACAGCGGTGAAAACCAATTGCTTTCCTACGCCTTTTCCAGCCAAAGAATCATCTACTTCGGTATGCTCGATGGTCATTTTATTGGGGGTGGTCATTGAATATACCATTTCAGCCAGTATAGCGCCGTCCTGGCCCACATAAAACATACCTTTCCCGTGTAATTGTTTGTGTTGTATTACCATAATAAAATAGGAATAAAGCAATAATAATAAGCTCTCCCGAAGAAATCGGGACGGTAAACGGTTTGGGGGTTGGTCAATTGCAACGGTCGTATGTTGATCGTTTTCAACTTATTCCGGCCGGACTGCAATTCAGGGGTAAAAATCGTATTTTTATTTAAATTGTTGGTTATGGATAAGAAGAAATTGAAGGAAGAATTACACCAATATATTGACAAGCTTGAAGATGAAACAGCCTTAAGCATGTTGCATGAGGCAACTGTTGAATACGAAAAGGCTGGTCAGAAGGATATTGTAGAAGATTTAACCCTTGAACAGGAGGCGCGGTTAAAAGAGTCATTAGAGCAACTGAACAATGGTCAGTGGAAATCTCATGAAGAAGTCATGAAAGAGTCAAGAACATGGCTGCGAAAATAAGGTGGTCCGATAATGCAAGAGAGGATTATAAGAACGTAGTTGACTATTTGTTACTGGAATGGAATGAAGAGATTGCCTTACGATTTATTGAAGTGGTGGAGCACAAAATACAGCATATCAAAGCCCACCCATTTACTGGACTACGTTCCAGGGGCGATCCTGAAATCAGGAGCGTCTCCATCACAAAACACAATCGTTTATATTATAAGATTACTAAAAATTTGCTGGAAATTGTGAATATTTTCGATACCAGACGGCATCCCGATAAAAATATATACGGTTAATTAAAATAAATTTGGTCAAATCATTTTTGCATAGCACTTTTGTAAGCATAATGAAAAAGCAATTACAAAATAATCATTGGTGGTGGCATACAGACTCTAAAAGGGGCTTGTAAGCTACTGTTTGATGTTATTTTAACACCATATTCAGGCCCCGATTAACATCGGGGCTTTTTTTTTGACTGTTCTTAATGCGGCTGATTAATGAAAAAGATAAATATTACTACCAATTGTAAAAAGCTGCTGGCTGATGTGTTCACGCCGGTAGGCATTTACCTCCGGGTGCGCGATCGCTTTCGTGATACAGTACTGCTCGAAAGTACCGATCACCATGCAGCAGACAACAGTTACTCTTTCATTTGTATCAATGCCATTGCGGGTATCGAGATCACTTCTGCCAAAAGCATTGAATTTAAACTGCCTGGCCTGCCACCCGAAAAAGCCTCCATCACCAACAGTGCCGAAGTACCCGAGAAACTGTGGGAATTTATGCAGCGCTTTGAGGTAACTCCCGGCAGTGGTCGCGAAGCGAAATTCGCACAAGGCTTATATGGCTACACAACCTACGATGCCGTTCAGTTTTTCGATACCATTCACCTCGGTATTGAGCGCAAATCTCCGAATGGGCTGCCCGTTATCCCACTCATGCGCTATCGCCTGTATCAATACGTAATAGCTATCAATCACCATAAAGACGAACTATACATTTGCGAAAACACCATGCCCGGTGTGGAAAGTGAATTACAGGTAGTGGAGTCGCTGATCCGGAGTAAAGATGTACCGGTATATCCTTTTAAAACAAAAGGTCCCGAAGCTTCAAATATGACCGACAGCGACTATATGGATATGGTGAAGAAGGGAATTCAGAGTTGTTTGCGCGGCGATGTGTTTCAGATAGTGCTGAGCCGTTGTTTTGAACAGGGTTTTACCGGCGATGAGTTTGCCGTGTATCGCGCCCTGCGCAGCATCAACCCTTCGCCTTATTTGTTCTTTTTTGATTATGGCGATTACAAGCTGATGGGTTCTTCACCCGAAGCGCAGCTTATTATGCAAAATGGCAAAGCGGTGGTTCACCCCATAGCGGGTACCTTCAAACGAACCGGTGACGATGAAACCGATCAGCGCGAAGCCGAACGCCTGTTACAGGATGCCAAAGAGAATGCAGAACATGTGATGCTGGTAGACCTGGCGCGTAACGACCTCAGCCGCCTGTGTGATGAAGTGAAAGTAGACCACTATCGCGAAGTGCAATATTATTCGCACGTAATACACCTGGTAAGTGAAGTGAGTGGTAAGATCCGCACGGGCAGCAATCCGTTTGCGCTGCTTGCAAAAACATTTCCTGCCGGTACTTTAAGCGGCGCGCCAAAATTCAAGGCCATGGAGTTGATCGATGCATTTGAGTCAACCTCCCGCAGTTATTATGGCGGCGCTATCGGGTTCATGGGTTTTGATGGACAATGTAATCATGCCATTATGATCCGCACCTTTATGAGCCGTCAGAACAAACTGATCTACCAGGCCGGCGCCGGTGTAGTGGCCGCCAGCAAACCCGAAAGTGAATTACAGGAAGTAAATAACAAACTGGGCGCTCTGAAAAAAGCCATTGTATTTGCCCAGGAGATAATTTAATTGGGACCCGGCTGAAGAAACGTATAGCAACACCGGTTGCGTCGCACACTTCAGCACCATAACAATACTGAACATGAAAATTCTTGTTTTCGATAATTACGACTCCTTTACTTACAACCTGGTACACCTGGTTGAAAAGATCTTGCATCAGAAAGTAGATGTACACCGCAACGACCAGATCCCACTGGAAGAGGTAAAGGCGTATGATAAGATCATTTTATCGCCCGGCCCCGGTATACCCGAAGAAGCTGGTTTGTTACTGCCTTTGATAAAGGAATATGCAGCTACCAAATCAATCCTGGGGGTGTGTTTGGGTCACCAGGCAATTGGCCAGGCATTTGGCGGCAAGCTGACCAACCTGAGTACGGTGTATCATGGAGTGGCCACCCCAGTGCAGGTTATCAATCGCAGTAAGCCGCTTTTCAATGGCCTGCCCGATGAATTTGAAGTAGGCCGTTACCACAGCTGGGTCGTAAGTGAAGAAGGTTTCCCCAAAGAGCTGGAGATCACCGCCCGCGATGCCAACAACTTCATCATGGCATTGCAACATAAAACATACGATGTGCAAGGGGTGCAGTTTCATCCGGAGAGTGTGCTGACGCCAAGAGGGGAAGAAATCCTGAGAAACTGGCTAAAAGTCTGAACTGGGATAGGTGGGATGTTTGGGATGTATGGGATGGGATTTTTGGGATAGTGGGATAGATAGGATAAGGGTATTTTTGATGCGCATATGAGGTTTACAACTAAAACCTCTGTTATGACAAATCTTAAGTATAGCGATTTAACCGAGAAGATCATTCGGGGCATCTTTTAGAGTACACAGCACCCTTGGTAATGGATTTCAGGAAGTGATTTACCAACGAGCCCTGGAGTTGGAGTTGAAGGCAGCGGAAATGAATTATGCCCGGGAGTTCGAAATGCCCATTTATTATCTGGATCAGCAAATAGGCACCAGGCGAGTTGATTTTTTAATTGAGGATAAAATAAGCGTAGAGCTTAAGGCCCTAATAAAATTGGAGGATGTACACTTTGCACAGGCAATGAATTATCTGGAAGCATACAATCTTGAAATTGGTTTGTTAATCAATTTTGGTAGTAAAAGATTAGAATATCACAGATTTACAAACAAAAAATATAACAATAAACTTATGCAACATACTACTATATCCAACTAATCCTATCCATCCCATAAATCCCAGTTCAGACAATGAAAAAAATATTACAATACCTGTTTGAACATAAAACCCTTAGCCGCGATCAGGCGAAAGACGTTTTATTAAACATTGGTAAAGGTGTTTATAACGAACATGAAGTAACGGCCTTTATGACCGTATACCTCATGCGCAGTGTAACCATCGA
>JAJKIL010000388.1 GCA_021154515.1 Niastella sp.
GAAGGTATATGGAAAGTACGGTTCAACAGTGACTGGAAAGGGTATGATGAATCGTTTACCGATTCGCCTGCGTTTGATGTGGAAACGTTTACAAGCAAAAAGGATGAACAGGAATACAGTATTGCTATAAACATGGGGCCTTACAATGCATTGATCCTTTCGCGGGATTAAAAAAAAGAGGGCCGGATAGACATCCAGCCCCGTATTAATCCAATATCCTATGAAAAACCAATTGGAAGGTAATATCAAAAACTGATATTACCTATGACCATCATCATCGAAAACAGAAGTTTATCTATTTATTGATTTGCGCTAACTTTTTTATAGGAATGCAGCGAAAAAAATACTAAGTAATGAGGTTAGAAAAGATAAAGGCCCCGAAGAATCGGGGCCTCGTGTTAATCCAATATCCTATGAAAAACCTATATAAAAGTAGAATGAATTATAAAGCTTTTCCATGACGACCATCATTATCTTTTGATGATTGTGGCAATGCTTTTTATAAGTAATGCTATATGCGAAAAAAAGAAAAACCATTAATTGTTCATGCAAATCATCCTCCTCTGCCATTACGTTGCATTTGTTCCATTGTTTTATCCCGTTCTTTAGAAAATTCCGAAGCCGTTACTTTTTTGCCTTTTTTAGGCTCTTTGATCGCGGCCACATCAACTTTCTGCGATACTTCCACCGCTTTATAGGTGGTGTTACCGTTAATATCGATCTGTAAAATTAAACCGGGTAGCTGGCCTTCGAAGTCAGGACCGGTCGATACAGGGATCGCAGGCGTAAACCAGGCAATAATGTTGCTGGTATCGGGCAACTCCTTTCGGTTCATAACCCCGTTTTCCATCGATATCATATTGCGTTTGCCGGGCCGGGTGGTAATAGCCTGCTGACATGCATACCCCAGGATAGTCCTTGTTTCGCCAGTAAGTTTCCAGTTCCCTTTGCGAACACTATCGGTAACCAGGTATTGTTTGGTGGCAAACTCCTTTTGTTCAACCTTACGGCCTTCGGTAAAATTGAGCCAGGTAATGTCATCGTCGCCCAGGCCAACGTGAAACTGTATACCGTTTTCGTTGCCGAATTCGGGAGCTACATTTTCTTCCAGCGACCGGCGCAGCATTTGGTTGTTACCGAACAGTACTTCAAGCTTAATTACATGCGTCCTTTGCGCCGGCGGCGGCCCCGCCATCTCCATACCACCGCCGCCCTCACGTACATCGGTTCGTAGCATCATTTGCCTGGTAAACTCATACACTACCCGGCCGCTTTGTTGTTGCGCCCATACGTTCCCGGATATTAGTAAACCGGCTATAAAGTATATCGCTTTCATATTCATTATTGTTTGTTTCAAAACTATAGCAGTGGCCAACGGTAACAGGTTAATACACCTATGATTAATGTTAATTAAGGTTAATGACATTAGCCAGCCGGCATTATTCGGCTACTTTTGTAAGGTTATGCATGGGCGCCGATTGTATTTACAGGTTATTTTAATGTTGCTGGCTATAATAGCTGTAGCAACCTTCCAGCTTTACTGGCTTGCCAAAAACTTCCGGGAAGAAAAGCATGAACTGGCCTTTAGGACCCATGTTTTATTTCGCGAGACCATACAACGCATAAGGGTGGAGAAACTAAAGCTGGACACCAATGCGGATGTTCATTTTGAACGGGTACGTTACGGTGCAGTTGGGATAATAGACGCCATGCACCAAAGGGTGATGGATACCCTTGGCCAGAAACAGTTTCGCGTTATGGTGACCCGGAAAGATTTAAGTCAGTTGCCCCGTCCCGGTCAGCCGCCGGTTTCGCTGGATGAGATCCAAATATTCAAAGATGGGCCCGCTCCGGGTATGGTGCGGGTATTAAGTAGAGTTGATTCCCTGCAGGATAGCATTAGCGTAAAAGAGCTTTCTGCCAGGTATGCGAAATTATTAAAGCAGGAAAGGATCCCCATTTCGTTCTCAATAACCAGTCGGAAAGTGGTACCGGATAAGGATAGCATGAGGCTATCACCAACTTTTGACAGGGATAATGAAATGACTGTAGGTTTTAATCATCCTGTAACCTTCAGACTGGCTATTTCAAACACCAACACGTTTGTATTACAGAAAATGTGGCCGCAATTTTTATTGTCGGTGGTGCTGGTGGGACTTACCGCCTTATCGTTTGCACTGTTGTTGCGCAGTTTAATACAGCAACGCAAACTAACAAAGATCAAGAACGACTTTATCAGCAATATTACCCATGAGCTGAAAACGCCTATTGCTACTGTAAGTGTGGCCATTGAAGCTTTACGGAATTTTGACGCCCTGCACGATCCGGAGCGAACAAAGGAATACCTCGCCATTTCTTCCAACGAATTGCAACGCTTATCGTTCCTGGTTGATAAAGTGCTTAAATTGTCGATGTTTGAAAAACACCAGGTGGAGTTGAAAGAAGAAGCTGTTGACCTGGCTGTACTGGTGAAGGAGGTAGTAGGCTCCATGAAGCTGCAATTTGAAAAATATCAGGCAGAGGTAAATGTTCAATTGAAGGGTTACCGGTACGGCATTAATGCAGACAGGTTGCATATAACCAGTGTGTTGTTCAATTTACTGGATAATGCGTTGAAGTATAGTAAGGATAATCCCTCCATTCGTATTGACCTTAAGGACGAAACCGAACAGATCTTCTTACTGGTGTCTGATAATGGCATCGGCATTCCGGCAGAATACCACAAAAAGATCTTCGATAAGTTTTTCCGTGTTCCTTCGGGCGATACCCACAATGTAAAAGGGTATGGACTGGGATTGAGCTATGTGTCCTATGTTATTCAGCGGCATTATGGCTCCATTGAAGTAGAAAGTGAGCCTGGAATTGGTAGCCGTTTTATTATAAAACTTCCTGCAGCTTCATGAGCAAGATCAAAATACTATACGTAGAAGATGAATTGTTTCTGGGTAAAATTGTAAAAGAAAGCCTGGAGAGCCGCCAGTTTGAAGTGGTGATGGAAAGCGATGGTACCAATGTGCTTTCCATTTTCCGCGAAATGAATCCTGATGTTTGCGTGCTCGATGTAATGCTGCCCAATAAAGATGGTTTTACCATTGCCGGTGAAATACGCGAAATAAATGGCCGGGTGCCTATCATCTTCCTTACGGCCAAAACACAAACCGACGACCTGGTAAAAGGGTTCTCCCTTGGTGGTAACGATTACATTCGTAAGCCATTCAGCATGGAAGAATTAATAGTGCGTATTGAAAATGCCTTGCGCTTTAAGGAACCGGGCGCCAAAACCATCAATGGCAAAGACACCCTGCAAATTGGCAACTATAACTTCAATGTTGCGCGGCAGTTGTTGTCGGGTTATAATGAAGAACGAAAATTGTCGTTCCGCGAAAGTGAGTTGTTGAAATTGTTGTATGAAAACCGCGATAAGATCATTGATCGCAAAGACATTTTAAACCTGCTGTGGGGTAATGACTCCTTTTTTAACTCCCGCAACCTGGATGTATACATTACCAAATTGCGCAGCTATCTAAAAGAAGACGAGTTGATGGAAATAATTACCATCAAGGGCGTAGGCTACCGCTTTGTTGTAGGGTAGACCTAACCAATTTTGATTGTTCTGATTGGCTCTTGTTGTTGCGGCTTACCCAGTCGTTTAAGAAACCACATAATAGTGAAGCTGGGAATAAAATCGGTTCCTGGCAGGATCTCTTCTACAAAGTTGAACATCCCACCCATTGCACCTTTCCAGCCACCGAAGGTTATAAAGAAAATGATACCTGAGATGGGCGCCCAAATGATATCGCCCAACTCACCCAGACCGGGTATGATGTAAGTGGCATAACCGATGAGGTCCATCAACACACAAAACGCCAAAGAGGGTTGTTTCTTCATTTCCTGAATTTACTTAGAATTAAGACAAATTATAGGTCGTTCAGGTTGTAAAAAAGTTACGGGTTGGTTGTTAAAATTTAGCCAACGGCGTTGCTACACCAATAACATTCTCTTTTTCAATACTGATTCTATTTCTTCCAGTTTGAAAGGTTTTGAAATATAATCGTTCATGCCGGCCTCGATACATTTTTCCTTGTCGCCCTGCATGGCGTCGGCGGTGAGGGCGATCACCGGTATGAGGCTGTAAGGCTCCGGTAACTGGCGAATGAGGCGGGTAGTAGTGAAGCCATCCATTTCGGGCATATTCACGTCCATAAAGATCAGCTGGGGATCCTGCTGCTGCAACAGCTCGAGCGCCTGTTTGCCATTGGTGGCTTTTATAACCGCAAACCCCATTTTGCCCAATACTTCAGTAATCAGCAGCATGTTGATGGGCTCGTCTTCCACCACCATAATGGTAGCTGCATCGGTAATTTTTTCAATAACGGGTATCGGGCTTATTTTTTCCGGTTGCTGTTTTCCGGTAGCGAACATGGCAGAAAGCGTAGCGTATAACTCGTATAATTTTACAGGTTTTGAAAGGAAACTATGAATGCCCAGTTTTTCGGCCTGCCGCTGGAACATATTTTTTTCAAGCGATGACAACATCATAATAACCGGCGGCGTATACCCTTGAGATGATTTGCGTATTTCCTGCACCAGTTGCATGCCATCCATTTCGGGCATATGGTGATCGGTTAAAATAAGGTCGAGCGGCTCGCCATTCTGCTGCATGCGGTGCAAAATAGCCAGTGCTTCGCGGCCATTGTGGGCGGTTTCGCAGGCAATGCTGAAATAGCGGAATATTTCCTGCATCAGCCAGCGGTTGCTGGCATTGTCATCGATCACCAGCACTTTTTGTAAAGGCGGCCGGTAGGCGCCGGTTATTTGGGGTTCAATATTTACAATTTCAAGCGGCAGCTTCAACGTAAATGTGCTTCCACGGCCGGCTTCGCTTTCAACATGCAGGGCGCCATCCATTAACTCGGCCAGGCTTTTTGAAATGGTAAGCCCTAAACCGGTTCCACCATATTTACGCGTAGTAGACGAATCTGCCTGCGTAAAGCTGTCGAATATTTTAATCAGCTTTTCTTTGACAATGCCAATACCGGTATCACGTACCGACAGATCGATATCGATAAACCTTTTACCGTCTTTCACATACATGGTGCCGGCTTTCTTCAGCGACACGAATATTTCTCCTTTTTGGGTGAACTTAATGGCATTGCCCAACAGGTTTACAAACACCTGGCGTATACGAACAGGGTCGCCGCTAACGCGTGAAGGCAGCAGCGGATCGATATGGCAAACCATCTCCAGCTTCTTTTCAAAAGCTTTTACGGATAGAATGTCTATCGTTTCTTCAACCAGTTCATCAATTCTGAAGGATGTATTGTCGATCTGCAATTTACCTGCTTCCAGTTTGGAGAAGTCGAGAATATCGTTGATGATATCCAGCAACCCATACGCCGATTTCTTTACGTTTTCGAGGTAATCGCGTTGCGAATGCTGTAAGTTGGTGGTAAGCACCAGGTCGGTAAAACCAATGATGCCATTCATTGGCGTACGTAATTCATGGCTCATGTTGGCCATAAATTCGCTTTTAGCCTGGTTGGCCGATTCGGCCAGATCTTTTGCCTGTACCAATTCCTGCTCCATTTGTTTACGCTCTATGGCGGCAGCCAGCGTGGCGGCAAAGGATTGCAGTATACTGAATTCGGTGATGGTCCAGTCGCGTTCCTGTGTTCTGTCGCTAAAGCTTACAAAACCCCAGAAATAATGCATTGAAAAAACGGGTATTACCGCCGTGGTTTTAATACCGCGTTCCTCATAAAACTGGCGCAGTTCAGGGTCCTGAATATTTTTAACATGGCTGCAGAAGATCTCTTCCTGAATGAGGGATTGAAAAAGTGCAGACTTGCTGTTCAGGTCTTTATTCTGGCATTCGGCGGGGCGATAGATCAATTCATCTCCAGCGCTTTCCCATTGCCACAACCGGCTTGTATACCATTTATCTTCGGCCAGCACATATTCATTCTTGTATACATTCAGGTTATCAACCTGCAATTTCATGCCCAGCAGTTGAATGGCTTCGCCAATGGCCTGGTCAAGATTGTTATTACTGATCAATAAGTGTGTAGCTTCGGATACCGCCTGTAGTAACTGGTCTTTGCGGCGCAGGTTTTCTTCTACCTTTTTCAGTGGGGTAATGTTGTGCACAAACCCTAATACGCCCCACACATTGCCTTCCTGGTCTTTCAACGGCACTTTAACGGTGCTCATGGTTTTCAGCTGGCCATTAGAGAAGTTCGGCTCTTCGGGAATGTATATAATTTTACCGCTCTTCACTACTTCGTCATCATCGGCCCAAAAACCGCGAATGCCCCGGGTGGGATCGCCGGTAACATATTCAGCGGGGAAACCCACTTCCAGGTCGTCTTTACCAATGATATCCTCCGGCGGTCTGCGCAGTGAATCGGCGCAGGACTGGTTAATCAGCAGGAACCGGTGAGCCGGGTCTTTGATAAAGATCCAGTCGGGGGTTGAATTGATGATGGTACGCAGCAGCTCTTCCGATTGTTTTACGTCAACCAGTAGCTGCTCACGTTCTACCTCTGCCTTCTTTTGCTCGGTAACGTTACGCGAAGTGGAAATGATCTTTACTACCTGGTTGTTTTCCTTCACCGGTTTCAAAATGCTTTCCAGCCAGATGTATTCGTTGTTATTTGTTCTGATGCGGTAACGCAATCTAAGATTGTCAATTCTGCCTAAGACCGCGCTGTTTTTTTGAAGGATGAATGCATGCACATCCTCAGGGTGAACAAATTCCGTGATGGAACGTCCTTCCATTTCTTCAATTAAATAACCCAGCGCTTTTTCCACCGAGGGCGATACATACTGGAAAACCCCATCGGGGCTGCTTACTGAAATGATATCTTCGGCATGTTCGGCCAGCAGGCGGAATTTTTGTTCGCTGTTTTGCAAGGCCTGTTCGGCAATAACTTTTTCTGTAACGTTTACTCCAATACCCTGAATTTCTGAAACGCCATCCTCATTTTGCAGGGCAATGAACTCCCAGTCGGTCCATTGAAAGTTAACGGGGTTTTTAAGCGATTTTTTAATCAGCAGTTTGTACACCGTACCGGGGTGTAACCAGCACAGGTCGGCCACTTCCTGGCAACGATGCAGATCGCGCGTGTGGATGGTTGTATAAAAAGGAACTCCCAAAACATCTTTTTCAGTATACCCGAAGGCCCGTAAAAACTGCGGGTTGGCATAAGTAAAATTCCCATTGCGGTCTATACGCACCACATAGTTGGTTTGGGAGTTGAGGATGGATGACAGGTATTTCTTTTCGCGCAACAGGTCGTTACGAGCCGTTTGCAAGGCTGCATAGTTTTGTTTATTATGCCGTAACAAGGGGTCTATCACCAGGAAAATAAGACAAATGAGGGCCACGATCAGCGAAATGAATTTGCTGGTATTGATGGTAGAAGATTCCTCCATTCTATCGGTTACCACGCCGGTGTACCGTTGCACCACCTCATTCATCAGCGGGTAGAACTTTCTTTCGCTGTACAGGATCTGTTGTTTATAAAGGGGGC